>NZ_JBDGDD010000010.1:0-86367 GCF_040909065.1 Ruminococcus sp. RTP21359st1_H3_RTP21359_211015 | reverse complement strand
GCTTGCACCTGCAACAATAAGTCTTGGTCTGCACTTGTTAGCCTGCTTGTAAAGAGCCTCATAGTCAATATATCCCTCGTCATTTACGCCGTAAGGAACAAAATTAAAATACTTACCTGAAAGGTTTACAGGTGAGCCGTGTGTAAGGTGTCCGCCAGCGTCAAGGCTCATACCCATAACAGTGTCGCCCGGCTTAAGAAGAGCAAAATAAACAGCAGTGTTAGCCTGAGCGCCGGAATGTGGCTGAACGTTAGCATACTTAGCACCGAAAAGCTTGCAGGCTCTTTCAACAGCTATATCCTCCACAACGTCAACGCACTGACAGCCGCCATAATATCTCTTGCCAGAATATCCCTCGGCATACTTATTAGTAAGCACAGAACCCATTGCAGCCATAACGGCAGGTGAAACGATATTTTCGCTTGCGATAAGCTCAAGATTTCTTCTCTGTCTTGCCAGCTCGGCTTCCATTGCTTCGCCGACTTCTTTATCGACATTTTCAACAAAGCCGATAGTATCCATTATTTTCATCGAAATTACTCCCATCATAAAATTTTACGGACATTCCGTTCTCTTTTATTATAACGTATTTTTCTTTTGATGTCAACGAAAATTTTTTTGTAGTGAGGAATGAGGAATGAGGAGTGAGGAATTAAGGTATCGCCTGCGGCGATTAATTTTTGTGGAGAATAGGTTTTACTGCCGCAAAATTGCTTCGCTCTTTTCGTTTTTTTCATTTCTCACTTCTTTATCTTCTCCCAATACGCTTTCGCCATTTGCTCCGTCTTATTCTCACCATACTGATAATAAGTCCTCCCCACAAGCTTATCAGGCAGATACTGCTGTTTTACCCAATGATTTGGATAATCGTGAGGATAAAGATAGTGCTGTCCTTTGATAACAGCACCCTCGCCGTCAAAATGCTTATTCTGCAAATGCCGTGGATAATCTCCGAAATCACCATTTCTAACATCTGCTAAAGCTGCGTCTATTGCTGATTCAGCGGAATTTGATTTTGGAGCAGTGGCAAGAAGAACCACAGCTTCCGCCAATGGTATCCTTGCTTCAGGCAGTCCCAACTGCAATGCCGAATCAACGCAGGATTTCGTCACTACCGCCGCCATAGGATACGCAAGTCCTATATCCTCGCTTGCGATAACAAGCAGCCGTCTGCACAGAGAAATGATGTCCCCAGCTTCCATAAGCCGTGCGGCATAATGAAGTGCGGCGTTCTCGTCAGAACCTCTTATGGACTTCTGCAAAGCCGATAGAATATCATAATGCTCATCTCCTGCACGGTCATAGCGCATATTGCTGCGCTGAGTAAGAAGCTTCACATTATCAAGGTTCACGGTGAGCTTTTCACCGTCATTATCTGCCGAAAGTATGCAAAGCTCAACTGTATTTATTGACTTTCTCACATCACCGCCGCATCCCCTTGCGATATGCTCCAGCACGCCATTCTCAAGACGCAGTTTCAGCCCCAGCTCATCAGCCATAAGCTGAAAAGCACGCTTTATTGCAGGCAAGATCTCCTCCGAAGTCAGCGGTTTGAACTCAAACACAGTTGAACGGCTGATTATGGCATTGTACACATAAAAATACGGATTTTCAGTGGTAGAAGCGATAAGAGTTATCTTGCCGTTTTCAATGTATTCAAGAAGCGATTGCTGCTGTTTTTTGTTAAGATACTGTATCTCATCAAGATAAAGCAAGATACCATTAATGCCGCTGAGCGTCTCAGTTTCAGCAACTATCTGCTTGATATCCGCAATAGAAGCACTTGTGCCGTTAAGCTTATGCATAGTCATATTAGCATTATTTGCTATCATTCTTGCGACCGTGGTTTTGCCAACACCTGACGGACCATAAAAAATCATATTCGGTATTTTACCGCTTTCGATAATGCGTCTGAGAGGTTTATTTTCGCCTAACAGGTGGGTCTGTCCCACAATATCATCAAGGGTTTTGGGTCTAATTCGTTCAGCCAAAGGCACACTCATTTTATGATCTCCTTAAAAAGCAATTAGTCTAAAATGTTCTGAATATCCTCTAAATGAAGCTGATAAGCCATGCTATTTATCTTTTTAAGCAGGTAGGTTTTTGCAACAAGAACAGCTTCCTGATATTTGGTGTTTTCCATACCAAGGCAAATGCGATAAATAATAAATTGATTAGAGGAGATTTTCATGATAATGTGATTATTGCCCTCGAAAGTACCACGGCAAATGGAGTTGGAGTTGACGAAGTTCCAAAGGTCGGAGTAAGTGAGAGCAGTGACTTCATCAGTAATAAACTGTTGGATAAGTTCATTCATATGGATACCCCCTATAGTGTATTTTCTTTAGTATAGCACATATTTCCGCATAATTCAAGGGAAAAAGCGGTCAAAGTTGGGAGTGTCGCCCGTTAGCTTCATGACCTCGTATCGTAAACAACAAAATGTAGGGGACGGCGCCCCCGACGTCCCGATATCGAAGTGTCGAATGTTTTTGATTGTGACAAATTTATGCAAGCGACCGAAACGGGCGAACAATGCTCGTCCTTACCACAATTTGTGTGTTTTCTCAAAGTTTGTGTAATAAATCACAAGATGTAACGTCCAAAAAGCGGTCTGTCGAGGGCGCCAGCCCCTACATGGTTTGTTAAACAAATAAATAATGTGCGGATAACGCAGAAATGCAACAAAAAAAGAGGCAGAATACTCCGCCTCTCATTTATCTGTACAAAGATTTGTACTATTATTTCTTTCTGGCCGAACTTACCGCACGAGTTATCTCAGGCTCTGCTTCGCCACGAACACATTCAGCCGTTATCTTTATGCCAACTATCTCATCATCAGATGGTGCTTCAAACATGAGCTTTGTGAGTATCTTCTCAACTATCGCCCTAAGTCCTCTTGCTCCTGTCTTTTCTTCAATAGTTCTCTTGGCTATCTCTCGCTTTGCGTCCTCTGTGATCTCAAAATCGATGTTGTCAAGCTTGAAAAGCTTCGTGTATTGCTTGATAAGCGAGTTCTTTGGCTCTGTCAAGATCCTGCAAAGTGCGTCCTCGTCAAGCTCGTCAAGAACCGTGATAACAGGAAGTCTGCCCACAAGCTCCGGTACGATACCGAACTTAACAAGATCGTGTGGCACTACCCTCTTCATCACATTGTTATCGTCCTCCTTGCTCTTGACCTTTCCGCCAAAACCAAGTGATGATGACTCTGTACGCTTCTTGATAACACTGTCAAGTCCCTCAAAAGCTCCGCCACAGATAAACAGAATGTTTTTGGTGTCTATCTGGATGAACTCCTGATGTGGGTGCTTTCTGCCACCCTGTGGAGGCACATTGGACACACAGCCCTCTACTATCTTAAGAAGCGCCTGCTGTACGCCCTCACCGCTTACGTCTCTTGTGATAGAAACGTTCTCCGACTTTCTTGATATCTTATCTATCTCGTCGATATAAATAATACCGTTCTGAGCCGCTTCAACATTATAATCTGCCGCCTGAATAAGCCTTGTAAGCACGTTTTCAACATCGTCGCCTACATAGCCTGCCTCTGTGAGCGTAGTAGCGTCAGCAATAGCAAAAGGCACGTTCAGAAGCCTTGCCAAAGTCTGTGCAAGCAAAGTCTTTCCTGTTCCTGTTGGTCCAAGAAGCAAAACGTTACTTTTCTGTATCTCTACGTCATCATCGTCATTAAGTGACAAAATTCTCTTGTAATGATTGTATACCGCAACAGAAAGCGCTATCTTTGCTTCCTCCTGCCCGATAACATACTCATCAAGAACTGCCTTTATCTCCGCAGGCTTCTTAAGGGTTATGCCGCTGTCAGCTGCATTTTTACCCTTGCCACGCTGCTTCGTTGTAGGAAGTCCCTCCTGCTCAGCCAGAACATTATAGCAATAAAGTACACACTCGTCACAAATGTGGCTCGTGCCTGCTGAAAAAAGTGTTCTAACCTTGTCCTCAGGCTTGCCGCAGAACGAGCATTTTCTTATTGTATCATTAGCCATTTATTTCACCGAACCTATCTGTTAGTTATTACCTTGTCGATAAGACCGTATTCAAGAGCCTCCTGAGCTGTCATATAATTGTCACGCTCAGTGTCGATGTTGATCTGCTCGATAGGCTTGCCTGTGTTCTGGGCAAGTATCCTGTTGAGCTTCTCTCTGGTCTTTACCATGTGGTCAGAATGTATCTTGATATCTGTACACTGACCAGAAATTCCGCCGCCTGCGATAAGAGGCTGATGAATGAGTATCTCACTGTTTGGCAGAGCAAATCTCTTACCCTTTGTGCCGCTTGAAAGCAGGAATGAACCCATTGAAGCAGCCATACCCATGCATATAGTTGACACGTCGCACTTGATATACTGGATAGTATCATAGATAGCCATGCCGGCAGTGATAACTCCTCCAGGGCTGTTTATATAAAGGTCGATATCCTTTTCAGGATCCTGTCCCTCAAGATAAAGCAACTGTGCCACTACTACGCTTGCCACTGCGTCATCTATCTGATCGCAGAGCATGATTATTCTGTCATTGAGCAGGCGGGAATAAATGTCATAGCTTCTCTCGCCTCTGCTTGTCTGTTCAACTACATAAGGTACCAATGCCATAAAATTGCCTCCTTAATCTATTTTCGCCCGCATAAGGTCATGCGGGCGAAAGCATAAATTATCTTACTTTATAACTGCTGCGTCCTTGATAAGGTCAACAGCCTTGCCAACTGCAATATCCTTCTTAAGGTCGTCGTCATGGATAAACTGCTTGATCTGGTCAACGTCAAGCTTGTAAGCCTCAGCAAGCTTATCAAACTCAGCCTTAAGCTCGTCCTCAGTTACCTCGATATTTTCAAGCTTTGCGATCTTTTCAAGTGCAAGTCTGAGCTTGACCTGCTTCTCAGCCTGCTCAGCATATGCCTTCTTTACAGTGTCGATAGTCTGACCTGTATACTGCATATAGAGATCAAGTGAGATGCCCTGTGGTGCAAGTCTCTGCTCCAGCTCGCCGATCATCTCGTTTACTCTGTTGTCAAACATAACCTGTGGGATCTCAGCTGTCATGTTCTCGATGACCTTATCGAATATCTTAGCCTCTACCTCAGAATCAGCGTGCTTCTCGTTAGCTTCCTCAAGCTTCTTCTTAACGTCAGCCTTGTATTCGTCAACTGTATCGAACTCTGTTGAATCCTTTACCATATCATCGTCCAACTCAGGCATAACCATCTTTGATATGCTCTTGAGCTTGATCTTGAATACAGCAGGTGCGCCTGCAAGTTCCTTTACCTGATACTCATCAGGGAATGTTACGTTGATGTCGAAATCCTCACCGGCATTGTGACCAACGATCTGATCCTCAAAGCCAGGAATGAACTGACCGCTTCCAAGTGACAGTGTGAAGTCTTCTGCCTTACCGCCCTCGAAAGCAACATCGTCCTTGAAGCCCTCGAAGTCGATAACAACGTCGTCACCGTTCTCAGCAGCTCTGTCGTCAACTGTCTCAACAGTTACATTCTTCTCTCTGAGAGCGTCAAGCTGCTTGTTGATATCCTCATCAGTTACAGGATTGACAACTTTTTCAACTTCTATACCCTTATAGTCCTTAACTTCAACCTCAGGCTTTGTGATGCAAGTTGCCTTGAGCTTTACACCGTTTTCCTTGCTGATCTCAGTTACCTCTACCTCTGGGCGAGTAACAAGTTCCAGACCGGACTCTTCAACTGCGCCGTTTACAACAGGAGCGTACAGAAGATTTACAGCGTCCTCAAAAAATACCTGCTCGCCGTATTCCTTTTCGATAAGCTTTCTAGGAGCCTTACCCTTACGGAAGCCAGGCATAGCGATATTCTTTCTTGCTTTAAGATAAGCTTTCTCTATTGCAGCCTCAAAATCCTCAGCAGAGATCTCGATCTCAAGCTCGTACTTATTGGTTTCAACATTGTTTGTAGCTTTTAAACTCATTTATTATTCCTCCATTATATAAATGTATCTTATACATTATAGCACAAATATATTGTCATTTCCAGCATTTTTTTATAAATTGTCACTTTGCACAATTTTCGTTATGTCCAATGGGTCAAAATGCAAGAAATCACTAGCTATAAGCCGATATTCCACTCCGTCACGAGTGCCGTTTATTGCATAAGCGTGGGCTCTTCCGTGAAGGTGTCCGTAAAAACACTTTTTTATGCCGTATTTATGAAGCACTTCAAGCATATCATAATTGCAGCTATTGCCGAAAAGCGGCGGATAATGCAAAAACACCACAGGCTCTAATCCTGCCTTTTGCGCAGACTCGATAGAGAGTGCAAGTCTGCCTGCTTCCCTTGCCAGAACCTTCTGATCTGCAGGTTCACCATTATCGCTTATCCAGCCTCTCGTTCCGCATATGCCGTAGCCATCATAGCTGTAATGATTATTATGCAGGATATTTATGGTATCAAAACCGTTTTCTGCGAAAAATTTATCCATTTTGTTCTTGGTGTTCCACCAATAATCGTGATTGCCCTTGGATATTATTTTTCTGCCGTTTAGCTTATTTATGAACTCGAAGTCTTTTTTCGACTGCTCAAAATTCATTCCCCACGAGATATCACCCGGTATCACCACAGTGTCCTCAGGACGAACTTTGTTCTGCCAGTTTGTTTCAAGCTTTGTCACATAATCAGACCAGCCACCGAATATATCCATTGGTTTATCTGTACCCAGCGACAAATGCAAGTCGGCAATGGCAAATAGGCTCACGGTTTTTCCTCCATTCCAGAAACTTCATGTATTATCCCGACCACTCATGCACATACTACTTTTGCAGCAAAAAGCTGCAGAAGGAGCGATGTACAAATGGAGAAGGATAGAATTTACGGTATCCACTGCAACGTAGACAACTGCGTTTACAACAGCAACAACTGCGAATGTACCGCAGGCAAGATCAATGTAGGCTGTACCTGCACTGACCCTAACTGCTGTGACGAAACAGAGTGCAAGACATTCAAGGCAAGAGGCTAATTCCCCTTGCCATGGTCAGTGGACATACGCTGTGCGCTGACCTCCGCCCGACAATAGTCGGACGGGTACATATCAAATACCCAGAGCTGAGTAGATGTAGTCCTTCATATCAGCCTTGTCGATTACCTTTGTGAATCTTACTTCCTTATCCTTAAGTGCAGCAAGTGAAGCAGGAACAGGTATCTTTGAAACCTCGGCAAGCTCGTCAACAAGACCGAACTCGTCAGCGTTTGTATCCTTACCGATAGCTGCAAGAACTGAGCCTGAGAACTTATATGGGCTTGCTGTTGAAGCGATAACAGTCTTTGTCTTGTCGCCTGTAGCAGCCGCATAGTCCTTGTATACCTTCACTGCAACGGCTGTGTGAGTGTCGCAAGTGTAAGAATACTCGTCATAGATCTCCTTGATGCAAGCCTTTGTCTGCTCATCGTCGCAGCAGCCTGCATAGAACTCGTCAGCGATAGCCTTCTTCACTTCGTCTGTTACCTCATATCTGCCAGTCTTAGAAAGGCTGCCGAACCACTCTCTTATCTGAGCGTCATCAGAGCCACTAAGGTGATAGAGAAGTCTTTCAAGGTTAGAGGAAATAAGGATATCCATAGAAGGAGAGATAGTTGTATGGAACGGACGATTTCTGTCATAAATACCTGTCTTTATAAAGTCTGTGAGGACGTTATTTGCGTTTGAAGCGCAGATAAGCTTATTAACAGGAACGCCCATATGCTTTGCATAGTAGCCTGCGAGGATATTACCGAAGTTGCCTGTTGGAACAACTATATTTATCTTGTCGCCAAGCTCGATCTCGCCGTCAGCAACAAGCTGAGCGTATGTAGATACATAGTAGATTATCTGTGGTGCAAGTCTGCCCCAGTTGATAGAGTTTGCAGAGGAGAACATCATGCCGTTCTCAGCAAGCTTGTCGGCAGTTTCCTTGCTTGTGAAGATAGTCTTAACACCTGTCTGAGCGTCGTCAAAGTTACCCTTGATAGCGCAAACGCCGACGTTGCCGCCCTCCTGAGTTGTCATCTGCTTTTTCTGCATAGCTGAAACGCCGTCCTCTGGATAGAACACGAGTATCTCTGTACCCTCAACGTCCTTGAAGCCCTCGAGAGCAGCCTTGCCAGTGTCGCCTGATGTAGCAACGAGGATAACTACCTTCTTGTCAACGCCAAGCTTCTTGATAGAAGTTGTGAGCAGATATGGAAGTATCTGGAGAGCCATATCCTTAAATGCACAAGTTGGACCATGCCACAGTTCGAGCATATAAGTGCCGTCAAAAAGGTGAGCAAGCTCTGCAATATTGTCAGTGTCGAAATTCTTTGTGTTGTAAGCACCCTCTACACAGTAGCGTATCTCAGCCTCTGTGAAATCTGTGAGGTACTTTGAGAAAACGAAAAATGCTCTCTCAGCGTAGCTTTTTTCGCCAAGAGCCTTGATATCATCAAGTGTTATGGCAGGTATCTCAGACGGAACGAAAAGACCGCCGTCCTCAGAAATGCCCTGTGCTATCGCCTGTGCAGACGAAACCTTTACTTCGCTGTTTCTTGTACTTTTGTAAAACATAAACAACAACCCTTCTTGTTTTAGATGTCCGACAGGTGTCGGCTATTTACAGACCATTTGTTCAGATAACGTCTAACATTCCACGTCACGGGCGAACAGTGTTCGCCCCTACAGACACAGTTCGTTTGGCATATCCGACCCATGGTCTTTATTTCATACTTGCATCAAAAGCGTTCACATAATATCTCAGCTTTTTGACTCTGCCGTTCTCCAACTCCACCGCCGCAACATCGAACCGACAGCACACAGGCTCTAAAATCCCCTTACAAAAAGCCTGTGCTGTCTGAACGATATGCCGCTGCTTGACCGGATCAACAGCTTCTTCAGCGGAGGTAAGAGAGCCATGCTCCCTAGTTTTGACCTCCACGAAGGCTATGATATCCGCTTTCTCTGCGATTATATCTATTTCACCGCCTCTGACGGTAAAATTCCTCTTTATTATCTCATACCCGTGTCTTACAAGAAAGCCGCAAACTGCGTCCTCCCCGATATTGCCCGTCTTTCGGCGCTGGGTATGGTCAATGCCCATTTTTCTTTGCATAATACTTTTTGAGAAAACTCATTCTATGTATCCCGCATGGTCCATACTGGTCTATCATCTGATAGTGGAGCTTTGTGCCATAGCCCTTATGCTTCTCAAACCGATACTCAGGATATTGTTCAGCCATTTGCTCCATATACCTGTCCCTTGCGACCTTTGCAAGAATTGAAGCCGCCGCCACTGCCTGACTTTTGGCATCTCCCTTTACCACCGCTATGGCAGGACACTCAAGCCCCTCAGGGGTCTTGTTCCCGTCGATAAGGCAGACATCAGGCTTTGTGTCCATATCCTCCACCGCTCTTTTCATTGCAAGCATTGCGGCGTTAAGTATATTTATATCCTCTATCTCTTCCACGGTTGCGGTCTGTATAGAAAAGTCAACTGCTTTTTCCATTATCTCATCAAAAAGCTCCTCACGCTTTTTCGCTGTAAGCTTTTTGCTGTCGTTTATCCCCTCTATAACTGTGTCCTTATCAAATATCACAGCCGCTGCAAACACATCTCCTGCAAGAGGACCTCTGCCAGCTTCATCGCAGCCGCACACCACGTTATAATCTTTTCTTATCTCGTTGTCAAACTCGCTGAGCGTCATATCAATACCCCTTTGGCTTTTCAAGAGTAAGTCTGCCGAGAGTACCGTTTCTGAACTCGTCCATAACTGTAATGGCTGCCCTTTCGGTATTTATCTCTCCGCCAGAAACTAAAAAGCCACGCTTTCTGCCTATTCTTTCAAGAAGCTCAAAGCCTACCACACAGCCGATAGTTTCCTCGTCAGCAGGCTCTATATCATCTGTTCTGATGCCATAACGTTTCTCGATAAGCTCAGGATAGTTCTCTTTCAAAAACTCAAGCAGACGGCAGGCGAGATATTCCATGTCCATTATATCGTCCTTGACTGCACCTGTGAAAGCGAGCCTTTCGCCAACAAGCTTATCCTCAAACTTAGGCCACAGCACACCCGGCATATCCAAAAGTTCAAAGCCCTCGTCAAGCTTCACCCACTGTTTACCTCTTGTAACACCGGGTCTGTCCTCAACTTTTGCAAGCCTTGACCCTGCAAGTCTGTTTATAAATGACGACTTGCCAACGTTTGGTATACCCACTATCATTATTCTTATAGGTCTGCCAGACATACCCTTGGCATTCCACTTCTCAATATCGTCCTTTAAAAGCTCTTTGAGCTTTCCATAAAACTTACTTACGTTTTTGCCACTCCTACAATCTGTAGCAAGTGCTGTGATTCCCTGTTTTGCATAATAGTCGAGCCACATTGCCGTTACTTCCGGATCGGCTGAATCAGCCTTGTTGAGAAGCACAAGCCTTGGCTTTGAGCCTACGATACGCTTCATTTCAGGGTTTCTGCTTGAAAACGGGATACGAGCGTCAGTTATTTCCACCACTGCGTCCACAAGCTTTAGGTTTGACGCCATTATGCGGCGCGTTTTTGCCATATGTCCAGGAAACCACTGAACGTGAGATACTTCGCTCATATCTTCCTCCTTACTCTAACTCAATCTACCTTACCAACGCCCTCATCATTGCCTGCCGCAAATCGAAACAGCACTCTGCCGATTATCTCGTCATAAGGCACATATCCTATTACACGGCTGTCTGTGGAATGATTTCGGTTATCGCCCATTACAAAGCAACATCCCGCAGGCACTTCATATTCATAAACTTCACTTTCTTTATTATAGTATCTTTCATCAAAATACTCGTCATCAAAGCTGCCGTCGCACTTAATATAGCTCTCATCAAGCACTGCTCCGTTGACCTTGACTATAGCCGACTTGTTGTCTATCTCGACCTTTTGCCCTTCTACGGCAATGATACGTTTGATTATCCTATTGTCAAGAACAGACGAGTTGACCACAACTATATCCCCCTGCTTTGGCGTATAAAGCAGTTTTGATATAACAAGAGAATCATTTTCAAAAAGAGTGTCCTGCATTGACTGTCCTTGTACATTCACTGTTCTAAACACAAAAGTAAAAACAAGCACGACCACGAACATTGCCATGACTATGATCTCAAGAAAGTCGAACAGATTATCAACAGCTCTTTTACCATGCTTTTTCAACTTACCTTACCAAAGCTGTCAAATGGATAAAGCCTTAAAACTGCCTTACCAAGCACGTCAGATGGGTCGATAAAGCCTATCCTTCTGCTGTCTGTGGAATTATTTCTGTTATCGCCCATGACAAACAGCTTGCCCTCAGGCACGTCATACTCAAAAACATTTTCTTCCACTTCATATTTCTCATCGAAGAGATTAGTGTTATACATAGCTTCCCTGATATTGTCATTTGAAATGACCTTACCGTTTACTGTAACGGTGTTGTTATTATAATCAACGACAACCTTATCCCCACCGGTGCCGATAACACGCTTGATGATAGTTTTGCCAAGCTTTTCGCTGTTGATAACAACGATATCGCCCTTTTGCGGTGTATAATTTATGTGAGTGATTATAAGTCTGTCCTGATCCTGCAAGGTCTCACGCATAGAAGGACCCTGAACAAGAACTATCCTGAAGAAAAAAGTAAATATCAGGATCACCACAAACATAGCGAACACGAAAGATTCAGCCCATTCAAAGACCTCGTCCATAACATTCACGGGCTGTTTTTCCTTTAGGTCGTCAGGGGCGGCTTTTTTAGCCTTGTCAATATCCTCCTGAGAAACGTCGCCGAATTTTTTATTATCGTCCATAAAAGCCTCGATCCTTTATCCAAAGGCGGCAAAAGCCGTCAAATACTCATATAGATTTATTATATCAAATTTCAAAACAAATTACAAGGGGGTGAGATAAATTTCTTTTTGATATTGCCTAAAAAAACTTTGACAGATCAAAATTCATGGCAAAGTCATCATACCACGACAGATCGCAGCCTTGTTTTTCTTTGGGCTTTGCCGCAGTCTTTCTCTTTGAATCATTGTCAAGCCAGCCTGAGATTATGCGGTATGGGTTTGTGCAGTGCCTGCCCTTGGTAAACAGCCATTGAGATAATTTAGATATATAGCTCTCTAAAGACAGACCGACAGACCGACACCTGCTTTCAAGCTCGTTATACTGCTCTGATGTGAGCATTATATTTTTGTGTGTGCCGAAAGACCTGACGTCAGACTTTGCTGTCCCTGCGTCTTTCTTTTTCTCTTTATCTATAGCTTTATCTTTATCTTTGTCTTTATCTGTATCTTTGTCTATATCTATATCTGTATCTTTGTCTTTATCTATATCTATATCTTTATCAGCTTTTTTTGCTTTTTCTGAAAACCTTTTGGTTTGTGAAAAAGCTTTTGGTTTTTCTGCGGTATCATTTATACCCTGAGGTTTTTCTTCTGCATTATCTGCTGATGCAGCTGTCTGCTCAGCTTTTTCATCAGTATTCCCTGACTCATCAGACTTTTTAGGTCTGCCGCCCTTTTTACCGCACTCGCTCCTTTGGGCACACATCTCTTCCCATGCAATGCCGTCACGCTCGATAGCGGCCCTCATCATAAGAAACGCTATCTTTGCTCCGCCTGACAGCTTTGGTGTTTCTCCCCTCTTTGCATAAGCAAACAGCGCCATGACAAGCTCGCCTATCTCTTCGCTGCTGTCAAGCGCCTGAAAAATGTCCTCCCAGTCTTTGTAAAGCATGAACGCTTTGTTGTCTGTGTGAAAATTCTTTGCCATTTTTTATCGTCCTTTCTCTGTGAAGCAGAGGAAATTATCCCCCTCTACTTATCCAGAAAAAAGGGCGTTTTGTTGCATAAAAAATGCAACAATTGCAGAAATGTTGCCAAATTAAAATATAAATCATTTGTTTGCACAAATCAAATGCTGATATTTTGTACAATTTGACAATAAGAATTCTCCATAGCCAAAGTGGCAAGGGATAAAAAAAGAGCCGACCAAAGCCGACTCGTTTTTATAGAAAGAATTATCTGATAGCTTCCTTGACCTTAGCTGCCTTACCAACTCTGTCACGGAGATAATAGAGCTTAGCACGGCGAACCTTACCGCTGCGTACAACCTCTACCTTTTCAACTACAGGTGAATGAACAGGGAAAACTCTCTCGATTCCACAGCCGTGAGCTACTCTACGAACTGTGAATGTCTCGTGGATTCCACCGTGCTTCTTAGCGATAACTGTGCCCTCGAATACCTGGATTCTGGACTTGTCACCCTCTGTAATTCTTACGTGTACCTTTACTGTATCACCAACATTGATAACAGGTGCCTCGGATTTAAGGCTTGAATTAGAAATCTGCTTTAAAGCGTCCACTTTAAATTCCTCCTTAATATTTTCAGACATTCATTCGCTTTATGGCAGCTATCGCTGCAAAGCCAGAGGACTGCCCGCTTTAATGTCGTGCCTTTCGTTCAAAGGCGTGGCATTAACTCTCGTCGGAAGAACCGACGGTAATTCAAATGCTTTAATATTATACCACATCTCAAAACCTTTTGCAAGGATATTTATATAAAATTTTCGCCATTTGCCATGAGTATTTTTGTACGTTCTGTATAAATTTCCGATATTTCTATACCATAACGCTCACAGAACGTGTCTATGACTACGTTCACATTAAGATTGAAGGAGCTTCCGCACGGCAGCTTTAATGTCACCTCAAAGCTGTCCTCTAGCTCTTTGCTGTCAAGCACTGTGATATGTGGCTTTATATCCACAAGATTGATAGTCTTTTTCTTGGTTCGCTTTTCTATCTCTATCTTGTCAAGTGCTATGAACTTGCCGAAAAGCTCCGCCACTTCATGTACGCTCTTATCTGTTTTCAGCCTTGCCACATACTCCGCCGCTGTAATGTCGGTATGCTTATGCTTAGGCTTTGAAACGCTCACTATCTCCAGACCAACAGGCGTTTGTGCGTTCATTCGCTCCAAAACCTCGTTGTATGGGATATCCTCAGTGAGAGCAAAGTCCATTATCTCTACCCTGCTGTCAGTGCCCAAAGGCAACGCCAGTGGGAACATTATATACACATGAGGATTGAAACCCTGAGTGTGCCATATTGGCAGGTGCGCCCTTTTGAACACTCGCTGAAAGGCTCTCATAAGGTCAAGATGAGAAATGTATTTCGCCCTGCCTGTTTTTGAAAATACCGCTCTGTATTCAAATCTCTCCAAACGGAGATTTACATTCTTCGGCTCAGCGTTTGCCACAGTAAACACCTCCGTATTCGCATTTTATGCCACAGCCTGAACAGCCCTCTTTGCAGTTTCGTGTAGTCACCGCCTGATGTGCTTTCTTGTTCTCACGAACGAAAAACTCGTGGCTCACAAGATAATCAAGGTGCGACCACGGTGCTATCTCGTCATAAGAACGTCTGCGGTGAGCATAGAAGCTTGTATCAAGCCCGCACTCCTCAAATGCTTCCTGCCACTTGTCAGCCTTGAAATGCTCGTCCCAGCCGTCAAGATAGCAACCCTTTTTCCATGCGGTATATATCGCCTTACCAAGACGCCTGTCACCCCTTGCAAGAACTGCTTCCAATATAGATGTATAGGATTGGTGAGTGCTAAGGCGTATCTTGCGGCTTGTAAGACTTTTGAAAAGGTGTTCCTGTTTCTCTTTTATCTCCTCGGGAGTTGCCTGTGGCTCGAACTCGAAAGGTGTGAAAGGCTTTGGTACGAATGTTGCAGTAGAAACTGATATCTGCACGCTCTTGCCACGCTTTTCTTTTGGTGTTTCGTAATAAAGGTCAAGGACTTTCTGCGCAAGCTTTGCGATACCCTCAACATCCTCCAGCGTTTCCTCTGGCAGACCAAGCATGAAATAAAGCTTTACAGTGCTGTATCCGCCCTCAAAGGCAGTGCGACAGGTACGCATTATCTCGTCCTCGGTGATGTTCTTGTTTATTACGTCACGAAGTCGTTGTGTGCCTGCTTCTGGTGCAAAGGTCAGACCGCTTTTTCTTACGGACTTTATTTTTTCCAAAAGCTCTTCGCTGAAATTGTCTATTCTCAACGACGGCAGTGAAAGGTTTATCTGCTCACCGTCGGTGTATTCCACAAGATTTTCCAAAAGCTTGTTTATCTCTGTGTAATCGCTCGTAGACAAAGACGACAAAGACACTTCCTCATAGCCCGTCTGCTCGCAAAGGGACTTAGTTTCGTTCTTTATGGTGTCGATGCTTTTCTCTCTGAACGGGCGGTAGATAAAGCCTGCCTGACAGAATCGACAGCCTCTTATGCACCCTCTCAGTACCTCAACCACCGCTCTGTCATGGACTATCTGAGTAAACGGCACAACAAAGCCCTCAGGGTAATATACCTTATCAAAATCCTTTATAACACGCTTTTTGACCCTAGCAGGTGCCTCAGGGACGTTTGGCGTGATAGACTTCACAGTACCGTCCTCATTGTAATCAACGTCATAGAAAGACGGAACATAAACACCCTCCAGCTTTGCGGCTTCTCTTAGAAACTCTTGCTTAGTAGGCTTCAAAGGCTTCATTCTCTCGTAAAGTTCAAGAAGTTCCACGTTGACTTCCTCACCCTCGCCAAGAATGAACAGGTCGAAAAAGTCAGCCATAGGCTCAGGGTTGCAGGCACACGGACCGCCTGCGATAACAAGTGGTGTAAGCTCAGTTCTGTCCTTTGCAAGCACCGGCACGCCTGCAAGGTCGAGCATTTCAAGCACATTATTATAAGAAAGCTCATACATGAGCGTAAAGCCGATGAAGTCGAAATCCTTTATAGGGTCAAGGCTCTCCAGTGCGTAAAGTGGGATATCGTTCTCACGCATAAGCTTGTTGTAGTCCTCTTCAGGCATGAAAACACGCTCGCACCACCAATTTTCACGGGCATTTTTCAGACCATAAAGTATCTTCATGCCCAGGTGTGACATACCCACCTCGTAGGTATCAGGAAAGCAGAAGGCAAAGCGCACGTCCACCTTATCCTTATCCTTTACAACGCTGCCCACCTCGCCGCCTATATACCTTGACGGACGCTGCACTTTAAGCAGCAGCTTTTCTATTTTCTTTTTCAGTTCTTCCAAAGTTTTATCCTCCGATATTGAATGTCTGTACTATCTCACCGCACCCAGCAAAGCGAAAGCAATACACAAAGTGAGGTGAAACGGGCGAACTGTTCGCCCCTACAGATACATAAGCATTTCATATCATTATACCAAAAATTTATTACAAAAGCAATAAGTAAAGTGTTAATATATGACTTCAGAGAGGACGATAAAACAAAAAGTTGCGGCAAAAGAAACGCTCACAGTGCCGTGGAGTATCATATATATCATAGCCACCGCTGAGAGTAGTATAAACACCGCTCTGAAAAACTCGCAGACCTTGCCATTGGCAAGCAAGGCGAGTATCCTGCCACCGTCAAAATAGCGAAATGGCAGTAGGTTTAGCACACCAAGCAGAAAATTCACCTGACAGAAAAAGCCACCACCATTTGCCATATATGACAGCAGGCAGAGCATAAAGTTCACGGCAGGCCCTGCGAAAAGCACAACAAGATCGTGATTTTTAGAAAGCTGTTTATTATCAGGAGTAATGCGGATACCGCCTCCATAGACAACAATTTCTTGCGGTGAGCTTCCGAAAGCGGTCATGAGTACGAGGTGACCCAGTTCGTGGAGTGCGCAGCTCACAAGGGTCATGAGCAATTTTTCCGTTTGGGTCGCAGAGCATATCGTCACGAGGGCTATAACAAAGAAAAAGCTGAATGAAATTCCATAAGTCGTATTTTTGATTTTTAGCTTAAACAAGTTCATCACCGAGATATGTATATTCGGTATTTGCTAAAATAATGTGTAGGGGACGGCACCCTCGACGTCCCGCTCGGAGAGATAACACCATAACTGTTATATCTTCGATATTGGGATTTTTTGGTTGCTAAATGGAGGGGCAACGCTGTGATTATCACACCCCTGATGCCGAATTATTCGGGATACATTATTGTGACGTTTGCCAATAATTCCGCAGGCGAGGGATAGCGGGACGCCGAGGGCGTCGTCCCCTACATTTTATTCGGAAGAGGTTCTACTGCCGCAAAATCGCTACGCTCGGTGCTTGTGCACAACTTTGGTCAGCTATGCCAATTCCTCATTCCTCACTCCTCATTTGTTACAGCTACAGCATCTTCCTCAAATACTGTCCCGTATAAGACCTGTCGCAAGCCGCAATTTCCTCAGGCGTGCCTGTGCAAACGATAGTTCCGCCGCCGTCGCCGCCCTCAGGTCCTAAATCTATGATATGATCTGCGGTCTTTATGACGTCAAGATTATGCTCGATAACAAGCACTGTATTTCCCCCGTCTGCAAGCTTCTGCAATACCTCGATAAGCTTATGCACATCCGCAGTGTGAAGTCCTGTAGTCGGCTCGTCTAGGATATATATAGTTCTGCCTGTGGCTCTCTTTGAAAGCTCTGTTGCAAGCTTGACTCTCTGCGCTTCACCGCCTGAAAGCGTTGTAGCCGCCTGCCCTATCTTCACATAGCCAAGACCAACTTCATACAGTGTTTCAAGCTTACGGCTTATTTTAGGGATAGCACTGAAAAACTCAACGCCCTCTTCCACTGTCATTTCAAGCACGTCATAGATGTTCTTTCCCTTGTATCTTACCTCCAGCGTTTCACGGTTATATCTCATACCACCGCAGACTTCGCATGGCACATACACGTCAGGCAAAAAGTGCATTTCTATCTTGATTATACCGTCGCCCTCGCAGGCTTCACATCTTCCGCCTTTGACATTGAATGAGAAACGTCCTGCACCGTAGCCTTTCATCTTTGCATCAGCGGTCTGAGCGAAAAGTTCTCTGATATCGGTGAAAACCCCTGTATAGGTGGCAGGGTTAGACCTTGGCGTTCTGCCTATTGGCGACTGGTCGATATCTATTACCTTATCAAGATGCTCTATCCCCTGCATTTCCTTGAATGCTCCAGAGCGTATTTTCGCACGGTTTAATCTGCCTGCAAGCTCCTTATAGATTATCTCGTTCACAAGTGATGATTTGCCTGAACCTGACACACCTGTTACGCAGGTGAAAGTGCCGAGAGGTATCTCAACATCTATGTTTTTCAGATTGTTCTGTGTCGCACCGATGACTTTCAGATACTTGCCGTTGCCCTGTCTGCGTTTTTCAGGGACAGGTATTTTCTTTGCACCGCTGAGATACTGTCCTGTGATAGAACGCTTGCACTTCATTATATCATCAACAGTTCCTGCGCAGACTATCTCGCCGCCGTGAATGCCTGCTCCCGGTCCAACGTCAACCACGAAATCTGCCGCACGCATTGTGTCATCGTCATGCTCGACCACTATGAGGGTATTGCCAAGGTCACGAAGTCTTTTCAGCGTTGCGATAAGCTTGTCATTGTCACGCTGGTGCAGACCGATAGACGGCTCGTCAAGGATATACAGCACGCCCACAAGTGATGAGCCTATCTGCGTTGCAAGCCTTATACGCTGGCTCTCACCGCCTGAGAGAGTACCTGCAGAACGTGACAGGGTAAGATATTCAAGTCCCACGCTTTTGAGAAAGCCAAGGCGTGACTTTATCTCTTTTATTATCTGCTCGCCGATAAGCTTGTCACGGTCGCTTATCTCTAGGTTTTCAAAAAATTCAAGGGCTTTTGCAACGGACTTGTGACAAAGCTCTGCGATATTTATTCCGCCAACTGTAACGCTCAGGCTTTCTTTTTTAAGCCTTTCACCATGGCAGGCAGGACACTTTTCATCGCTCATATAAGCTTCTATATCAGCCTTTGCCCAATCGCTGTTGGATTCCTTGTAACGTCTTTCAAGGTTTGGTATAACGCCCTCAAATTCAGCCTGATAGTCAGCCTTATAGAACTTATTGCCACGCTTTAGGTGAAGTTTCTGACCCTGCGTGCCGTAAAGGAAAATGTCTATAGCGTCCTTGTCGAGATTTTTCACAGGCTCGTCAAGGGATATGCCGTAGGTCTCAGAAATTGCGTTGAAATACATCATGGCGATAGAGCCTTCTTCAAGGCTGTTCCAGCCACTGGCTTTGATTGCGCCTTGTCTTATAGAAAGGTCTTTATTAGGGATAATAAGCTCAGGGTCTATCTTCTTGAACACGCCAAGACCTGTACACTTTTCGCAAGCACCGAAAGGATTGTTGAACGAGAACATTCTCGGTGTCAGCTCGTCAATGGATACGCCATGCTCAGGGCAGGCGTAATTCTGTGAGAAAAGCATTTCCTCTCCGCCGATAACGTCAACTCCCACAAGTCCGCCTGTAAGCGAAGAAACAGTTTCGATACTGTCAGTCAGTCGGGACTTTATGCCCTCCTTGATAACAAGTCGGTCAACGACTATCTCGATAGTGTGCTTTTTATTTTTTTCTATCTTTATCTCTTCCGAAAGGTCATAGGTTATGCCGTCTATACGCACTCTCACATAGCCCGACTTTCTTGCACGGTCAAGCTCTTTTGTATGCTCGCCCTTGCGTCCTCTGATGATAGGAGCTAAAAGCTGAATCTTTGTACCCTCTTCAAGCTCCATTATCTTATCCACTATCTGGTCAACAGTCTGCTGACGTATCTCTCTTCCGCAGACAGGACAGTGTGGCACGCCTATACGGGCGTACAGAAGTCTGAGATAATCGTATATCTCGGTGACTGTTCCAACAGTTGAACGTGGGTTTTTGGAAGTAGTTTTCTGGTCTATGGATATAGCAGGGGAAAGTCCCTCTATGCTGTCAACATCAGGCTTGTCCATTTGACCCAAAAACATTCTCGCATAAGATGACAGCGACTCAACATAACGTCTTTGTCCGTCGGCATATATGGTATCGAATGCAAGAGAAGATTTACCCGAACCCGAAAGACCTGTCATAACAACAAGCTTATCTCTCGGTATGGTAACATCAACATTTTTGAGATTATGCTCTCTTGCACCTTTTATAACTATCTCGTTAATTGGCATTGGTATTCTTTACTCTCCTTTTGGTATTGAAAAATCACATATTGATATGCAGGCGGGCGAACGGTGTTCGCCCCTACACACGTTTTGTGGGTGTATATCCGTTTTATGTTTCACAAGGCTTTTACTTCTTCTCACCCTTTAACTCCGCAATTTTATCACGCAAGAATGCGGCGTGCTCAAATTCAAGCAGCTTTGCCGCCTCTTTCATTTCCTTGGTGAGCTTTTCTATAAGCTTTGCAGTTTCCTGCTTTGAAAGCTTTGTTTTCTGCCTTGCCTCGTATTCCACCTCTTCCTTAGTGGATATTTCTATTACATCTCTTATATCCTTGACTATAGTTTTCGGAACTATGCCGTGTTCTTCGTTGAACTTCATCTGTATTGCACGACGGCGCTCCGTTTCGGTGATAGCCTTTTCCATTGAACGTGTCACGGTGTCGGCATACATTATTACCTTACCCTCGGCGTTTCGAGCGGCTCTGCCTATGGTCTGTATAAGCGCGCTTTCAGAACGCAGGAAGCCCTCTTTATCGGCATCAAGTATAGCCACAAGAGTTACCTCAGGCAGGTCAAGACCCTCACGCAAAAGGTTGATACCAACAAGCACATCGAACTCGCCCAGACGCAGGTCACGGATTATTTCCATACGCTCAATAGTGTCGATATCGTGGTGCATATATCTCACCTTTACGTCAAAGCTCTTGAGATAGTTTGTTAGATCCTCAGCCATTTTCTTTGTAAGAGTAGTAACAAGCACACGCTGATTTTTAGCTGTGCGCATATTTATCTCGCTGAGCAAGTCCTCTATCTGACCCTCAGTCGGCTTTACGATTACCTCAGGGTCAAGCAGACCTGTCGGTCTTATGACCTGCTCAACTATCTGCTGTGACTTTTCCTGCTCGATAGGTCCTGGGGTAGCGGACACGAAAACCGCCTGATTGATATGAGAATAAAACTCATCAAAGGTCAGCGGTCTGTTATCCATTGCTGACGGTAGGCGGAAGCCATAGTCAACTAGGGTCTGCTTTCTTGCCCTGTCGCCTGCATACATACCTCTTACCTGCGGCAGAGAAACGTGTGACTCGTCCACGAAAAGCACAAAATCCTCAGGCAGAAAGTCAAGCAAAGTGAATGGCGTAGAGCCTGCGGGACGTCTTGCAAGCACACGGGAATAGTTCTCGATACCGCTGCAAAAGCCTATCTCCTCCAACATTTCAATATCATAGTTGGTGCGCTGTGCGATACGCTGAGCTTCGATAAGCATATCGTTGTCTTTGAAATACTTGATACGCTCGTCAAGCTCCTGCTTTATCTCCTCGATAGCGTCATGCATTTTATCACGGCTGACGATATAATGCGACGCAGGGAAAATTGCGGCGTGAGCAAGTGAGCAAAGCACCTCGCCGGTCACCACATTTATTTCAGTGATACGGTCTATCTCATCGCCGAAGAACTCCACTCTGATAGCAGTGTCTGTAGAATTTGCAGGAAATATCTCCACCACATCTCCCCTGACACGAAACTTGTTTCTCACGAAATTTATATCGTTACGCTCATACTGGATACCCACAAGGTCAGCGATAAGTCTGTCACGGGATTTCTCCATACCACGACGTATAGACACCACCATGGACTTATACTCCTCAGGGTCACCAAGGGAGTAGATACAAGAAACGCTGGCAACGATAATAACGTCGCGGCGTTCAGCGATAGCGGAAGTAGCGGAATGGCGGAGCTTATCTATCTCGTCATTAACGGAGCTGTCCTTTTCGATATAAACGTCCTTGCTAGGCACATAGGCTTCAGGCTGATAATAGTCATAGTAGGACACGAAATATTCCACGGCATTGTTCGGAAAAAACTCCTTGAACTCAGAGCAAAGCTGAGCGGCAAGTATCTTATTATGGGCAAGCACGAGCGTTGGACGGTTTATCCTAGCAATAACGTTTGCCATAGTAAAGGTCTTGCCGGAACCTGTAACGCCCATAAGCGTTTGTTCTCTCATGCCGCTTTCGATACCCTTTACTAAAGCGTCCACTGCTTCGGGCTGATCACCTGAAAGCTTATAATCTGAAACAAGCTGAAACTTATCCATAAATGCCTCCTCAATCGAACAGTTGTTTTACTTATTATATTACATTTATTTTTAATTGTAAAGGCTTTTTTATCAATATTTTTTGAATTTGCGTATATGTACGATTTTTCGGACTGGTATTGTTACTCAACCTGCGGTATCAGCTCGATGTATGTGTAGGGGCGAACACCGTTCGCCCGTCGAAGAAACAAACCCACGGTAACAACAAGGTTCGGCAGCAAAAAATTCTCCCCGACAATTCTGAATTTACAGCAAATCCTGAGCACGGGCGAACGGTGTTCGCTCGTCGAAGTAATAAGCCCACGGCAACAATAAGGTTCGGCAGCAAAAAAAATTCTCCCCGACAATTCTGAATTTACAGCAAATCCTGAGCACGGGCTGTTCGCCCCTACAGATTGTTCTGGAGAGGTTCTTCTGCCGCAAAATCGCTACGCTCTTTGCGGGGTTACATTTGATTAGGGAAAGGGTAAGCGGTGCAGATTTTTGCTCCGATATTACTTTATAATAGAGCACAACCTTCTTCTGCTTTTTATAATTCAATCTGCACCTAGTAGGCTTACGCCTATTGAGGCTCTGCCTCAAACTCCGCTCAGGGCTTTGCCCTAAGAACCCACAAGCCCTCTAACGCCGGGCTTGAGCCTGCGTTTAAGTGCTCGCTACGCTCGGTGCTTGTCCACATCTCTGTTCAGCTTTGCCCATTCCTCATTCCTCATTTCTCACTCCTCATTCCTCATTCCTCACTTAATACCGCTCCCCTCTTGCATTCTCCCACACTTTAGGTTATAATATCACTATAGTAATAATTTCAGGAGGACGTAACATGAATAGATCATATGACGAATACAACTACACCCTCTCAAAGCGTGAACTGGAAGAGCTTAAATTCTTATTCATCTCTGATGATGTGGACTACAACGACACTGACAGCAATGGGCTTACTTTCCTGCTCACTGCAATCGAAAGTGCTGACTTTGTTGAGCAGGACGGCGTTCTCAAGCCCGACAAACGAAGTGTTGATTTCATCAAATGGCTCATCGCTCAAGGCTCAGATGTGAACTTCCCTGCTGACAAAAAGCCTTTACAATATGCTATCAAATGTGAAGAGGAGATATCTCGCCGTAAAGGCAAAGCCTGCGATATGTCAGAAATTCTTCTGCTTCTCCGTGAAAGCGGTGCTGACAGCACCGGTCTTGACGAGCTTATTGACGGAGGATTCTCCGCTCGTGTGAAGCTCTGAGGTATAGCATGAGAGAATTTATAATAAATCAAAATGACGCAGGTCAGCGTGTTGACAAGTTTCTCACAAAGGCTGTGCCGAAGCTGCCTAAAAATCTGCTGTACAAATATCTGCGCCTAAAACGTATCAAGGTCAACGGCAAACGCTGTGAGATATCCACACGGCTTGCTTGCGGTGACGTTATGCAGCTTTACATCAATGACGAATTTTTCGAGGGCGAAGTTGCTGACAGACCTGCTTTTCTCAGTGCGCCAACGTCTTTGAATATTATTTACGAGGACGAGAATATTATCCTCTGCGACAAAAAGTGTGGACTTGTGGTACATGAGGACGAAAGCGGCTCGACAGACACACTTATAAACAGGATACAGCACTATCTTTATGAAAAGGGTGAATACCGTCCTGAGGAGGAGCTGTCTTTTGCTCCTGCCCTTTGCAACAGAATCGACCGCAACACCGGGGGCATTGTAATATGTGCAAAAAATGCTGAGAGCCTGCGTGTGCTTAATCAGAAAGTCAAAGACAGAGAACTTGAAAAGCTTTATCTTTGCGTGACCGTGGGCATACCAAAAGAAAAGTCTGCACGGCTCACGGCTTATCATCAGAAAGATGAAACCACAAAAACTGTCAGGGTATCCGACAAGAAATTTGAGGGCAGCCGCACTATGATAACATCGTATCGTGTGCTTGCGGAAAACAAGGCTGATGACCTTGCACTTCTTGAAGTTGACCTCATCACAGGCAGGACGCATCAGATAAGGGCGCACCTTGCTCACATTGGCTATCCACTTCTCGGTGACGGCAAATACGGAATAAATAAAGTCAACCGTGCATACAATGTGAAAACGCAGGCACTTTATTCGTACAAGCTCACATTTAAATTCACCACTGACGCAGGCATACTTGAATATCTAAACGGCAAGAGCTTTCAGGTTAAAGACGTATGGTTTTGCGAAAAATTCTTCGGATATAAGCTCTGATATTTCGTTAAATCGCACTATTTCGACACTGTGGATTTGTCATATACGACAAAATAATATAATTTTCGTGCAAATTTTGTGTAAATTGTTCAAAAGTGCTTGCAAATGTATATAAAATATGTTATAATTATTTAGTCAAATTTAACGGCTGTACTATATATACAGAAAATGACAGATATATTTTATAGATTTGGAGGAACAAAGGTATGACAGGAGATCTGCATTGTCACACAACACTGTCTGACGGCTCGCTTGGTATAGAAGAGGTCATTGTTCAGGCAAAAAGAATGGGACTTGACTTTCTTGCGATAACAGACCATGACACTCTTTCATCATCAAACAGAGCGCAAATACTTGGCGAACGTTATGGGGTCAAGGTCATTCCTGCGGTAGAGCTTTCCGCATGGGACAAGAAGCGCAATTCAAAAGTACACATTCTTTGCTATGCACCGCAGAAACCTGACAGGCTGGAAGGTCTTTGCCTGAAGTCATGCCAGATAAGAAAAGACTGTGCAAAGGAAATGATAGAAAATGTAATGGCAAGATATCCTATTCCTGCCGATGCTGTACTGCACTACACAAAAAGCTCAAAGAGCATTTTTAAACAGCATATCATGAGAGCATTGGTAAATTACGGCTATGCCACTGAGCTTTACGGCTCTGTGAACGACAAGCTTTTTGCATATCCAAACGGCGAATGTCTTGTGACCCGTGAATATCCTGACGTAAACTTTGTGCTTGATCTTATCCATTCCGCAAAGGGCATTGCAGTAATGGCACACCCTGTTATGTTCAACAACACCGAGCTGCTCCTTGAGCTTATCGAGGCAGGCAAGCTTGACGGAATTGAAGCTTATCATTACTCTGCTACTCCAACTCAACAGCAGAAGCTTGTGGATATCGCAAAGGAACATGACCTGATAGTGACTGGTGGCTCTGACTTCCACGGTCTGTATAATGAGACTATGACACATATCGGAAGCATGACCACTGACAAGGAAAATCTTGATAAGCTGTTCAAGCTCATTCATATAAATTCACAAAAAGCTAACAAAACGGCTGTGAAAACAGAGAAATAATATGGTATAATAAAGGGACATTATCATGCGGTAATGTTCCTTTAATGCGTAACAAAGCCTAGTTTGGCTGTAATAGAGAGGACTGTATAAAATGAACGTAATGGAAGAATCCCTACAGAAACACAGAGAATGGAAAGGCAAGATAGAGGTCTGCTCAAGAGCAAAGGTAAACAATGCAAAAGACCTGACGCTGGCTTATACTCCGGGCGTTGCTCAGCCTTGCCTTGAGATACAGAAAGATCCTGACCTTTCATATGAGCTTACAAGACGTGCAAATCTTGTGGCTGTTATCACAGACGGCTCTGCTGTGCTTGGTCTTGGCAATATTGGCGGTCTGGCTGGTATGCCTGTTATGGAGGGAAAATGTGCACTTTTCAAGGAGTTCGCAGACGTTGACGCTTTTCCACTTTGCATAAAGTCCAATGACGTTGACGAAATAGTAAACACCATCGCTATGATATCAGGCAGCTTCGGTGGTATAAATCTTGAGGATATCGCCGCTCCAAGGTGCTTTGAGATAGAGGCTAAGCTTAAAGAAAAAGTTGATATCCCTGTTTTCCATGACGATCAGCACGGAACTGCTATCGTTGTTGGTGCGGCACTTATGAACGCCTGCAAGGTAGCAAACAAGAAGATAAGCGACATCACACTGGTAATTAACGGTGCAGGTGCAGCTGGCTGTGCTATCGGAAAGCTGCTGCTTTCTCTCGGTATTGGCAATCTTATCATGGTAGACCGTGAGGGAATAATCTGCGAGGGCGACAATTATCTTAACGAGGCTCACGCTGAAATGGCAAAGGTCACAAACAAGAACAAGCTCCACGGCTCTCTTGCCGACGCACTCAAGGGTGCAGACGCTTTTGTGGGTGTTTCCAAGCCAAAGCTTGTGACCGCTGAAATGGTTAAATCCATGAACGATAAGCCTATACTTTTCGCAATGGCTAACCCGACTCCTGAGATAATGCCTGACGAAGCAAAGGCGGCAGGTGCGTTTATCGTTGGCACAGGACGTTCAGACTTCCCTAACCAGATAAACAACGTTATCGCTTTCCCTGGAATTTTCAAGGGGGCACTTGCAGTAAGGGCTTCTGACATCAACGAGGAAATGAAAATGGCTGCCGCAAAGGCTATCGCAGGCTGTGTGCCTGAGGACAAGCTCAATGCGGAATTTATTCTGCCGAACTCTTTTGACAGATCAGTACCGATCGCTGTGGCTGAGGCTGTGGCAAAGGCTGCAAGAGAAACAGGCGTAGCAAGAATTTAGGAGGTTTTTCAAATGGCAACGATCAGCTACACTCCAAAGGGAGTATGTTCAAGAAAAATTGATATCGAGGTCGAGGACGGTATCGTAAAGAAAGTGCATTTCACAGGTGGCTGTAACGGCAACACACAGGGTGTATCAAAGCTTGTTGAGGGCATGAAGGTTCAAGACGTTATTGACAGACTTGAGGGTATCGACTGCAACGGACGTGGCACATCATGTCCTGCTCAGCTTGCTGAGGCTTTGAAGTCTGCACTCTAAGCTTTCGTACTGAACATTACACGGATATAATAACGGGCGAACACTGTTCGCCCCTACAAAAGGAAACGGACTGCATTTTGTGTGCAGTCCGTTTTTTTGTACATATTCTAATTTTCTGTCGCTGCGCTTTGGGTGAAACTCATTGAAACAAATCCCGTACCAGTCACCGTAATATCGGTATGATTACCGTCAGACCACTGCTCTGCACTGTTAATGCCGTTCGTTCGATAGAACTGAATGTCATATTGATTTTTCTCGGCAGAATTGACTTTCAAAGTTGCAGTGGCTATGCCAGAACTGTCCTTTGAAATAGTCAAGCCATAAGTATTCTTAAACCATGGGCTGATATCAACATAGTTCGTATTCCAAGTCAGGGTGACAGTACCCTAGCCACTGCCTGACAGGCAGTAGTTGAAGCCGTCAAGGTCTTTAGGCGAAGTAGCATTGTCGATGAATGTGCCTGTCCATGTTGCTGATGTGTTATCATTTATATAGATAACGCCAAGCTTTGCGGAGAGTGGTTTCAACTCTGCCTGATTTGTAGGAGTGGCTGTCACTCTCATGTATATGTCAGACTTTGTGAGCTGTGACTTATCAAAAGTCAGCACAAATTCATGCTTGTTGAAATCGTCAGCCATAAGTTTCAGAAGTGAAAACTCTATTTTTGAATTGCTTCCAAAAGTCTTTTTTTCACCGTTATATTCAACTGAGTATTTTGCAGTTTCTTCTCCGGTAACGGCATTTCCGTTGCTGTCCACAAGCTCGGCTGTCAAAGTGTATGTGATATCCTTGTCATTATGCTTTATCAATGTTTGCGGATAGTTGCACACATTGACTGTCACACAAGGCGAGTTTTCCATACTGCTAAAAGTTATCGTCCTTGGAAGATCATTTTCATCTGTTGTAAGATAATTAGATGAAAACAGCATGCCAGCTCCCTTTTGTGTGGATACAACTCGCTTTACACTTGAAACGCTGGTATAAGCCGCCAAGACACCAATAGTACTGAGTGCGGCTGCCGCAAAAGCTATCCATATTGCAAGCCACGATCTTTTAAGCTTTTTTATAAATTGGTCTTTCATAACAGCCACCCTCCTCTCTATTTTGTGATTTATTACTTTCTCTGAACTGTCAGGTAGACCATATCAGTTTCTTTATTGTTTTGGACTTTATCATTCCATTTTACTCTGATTATAAAATAATCGCAAAACGGATCTTTATTGTCAATTACCGTCAGTGTATCCGATTGCCAATAAAGTGCCTCGGCATTTTTCTGAACATTGCCGTAGCTGTCATAGGACTTTTCGTGAAGTGTGCTGTTAGCAAGTATCTCCGAGCCTTGCTGATTGAGATAACGTCCCGAGATCTTATTGCCGTCTATTTTGTAATAAAACGTTTTATTCTCTTCATCTGAAACATAAACGACAGCTTCAGATTTTTCAGTTTCACTGACGCTTTTCGCACGGTATATCTCATACTCAAAAGGGATATTCGTTGTATGTGCAAGCTGTATTTGATATTGTTGCACGTCTGCCCCGCCTATGCCGAAAACAAAGTCTTTATAACTGCCGTTCTCAACGTCTATATCTGCCATTTCAAGATTTGCCACAGATTCTTTGTTTCCTGCGGTGATATAAAGCTGAGTAGGGGCATTTATTTTTGTTGTAAGAGCAATAGAACGTTTGTGAGTAATCCACGCATAAACAGGCAGTGCCACAAGCAGTACCACCGAAATGGATACTGCTATGACTAGCTGTAGCTTCTTCTTTTTTTCTAATTTTCTGAATTTTCCAAAAATGCTTTTTGTCATAATTTTCTCCTGAAAATGCCTGCTTATTATGAATTTATAAAGCCTGTTTCTATTTTTGCGTTTGTATAAACAACATAGTCGCTTGAGGTAGTTCCATTAACAACTGAGTTGTTGTCATTAAGCAATACCGCGGTAAGCTCAACTCTGTAGTTCGCATAGGTAAGTCCCTGCTCCTCAAAAGCCTTGCCTGTTTTTACTGTAAATTTCGTAACGGCTGTGTTTTGTTCTTCGCCATTATAGTCAGTGGTAAAAACGCACTCCTTGCCATTCAGACCACTGCTTGATGTGGCGTTTTCCAAAGTAAAGCTACCGAGATATTTGCTAATATCGTTTGTCTGCTTATAATCGCCACTATTGTCCTTAACATACAACCTCATTGTATACTGTATTTTTTTGCCACTGTCCTTTGTTGATCGGCTCAAAGCAGACAGATCATAGATAGCATTTGCTGTTATTGCCATTTCTTCTGTAGTCATATCTTTGGCATTGATACCAAGCTGAGAAAATGGTGAATCCTTCGACTCAAGAACCGTTGACTCTGCAACGTTATAGTTTAGCTGTGCCACCGTCATTGCCTTTCTATAGTAGCGTCTGGCAGGCATATCTCCACTTGCAGAGATAGAGCTGTTCTCAATATTGTTCTGGCTATATGCAACATATGACGACGCATTTACTCCTATACCGGTTTTGGTATCCCCATCCTTACGCTCAGGAAACTGATCTATGATCCCTGCAGTACCATAAGTTAAGCTGATATCAGCCTTGACAGTTATAGAACCATTTGTGTCACTATTGATATAATCGTAGACCGAATCGGGATACATCAGCATATAGCTGTCTTTAGCTTCTGAAAGTGTCTCAGTCTTGCTTATTTTTGCATTTGATAACTCTGTGTCTGAACTGTTTAAAATGCTGTAATCAACATTCACCGAAGTTCCTGCAATGATCTTTGCATTAGCTCCTGCATCGTTTTCACCAAAGTTCTTCATAGAGAATTTAAACGCCTGATACATATTGAAATCGTCACTCTTATAGCCATTAAATGTATCTCTAAGGCTCGGATCAATGCTTATCTTTGACGTCATTGTCGCACGGACAAAATTATTTGACGCTGTTATCTCCTCTGGGTCATGAGCCGTCACACTTACTAGCTGTGTAAAAAAGTTTGCAATAACATATGCGCCAGTGTCATTATTTGTCACTTGGACAAGGTTTGTAGGAATATTGCCATTGAGCTTTCTTGGCTTATTACCGCTATAATAATTCACAAAGTTCTTGATGACTTTTTTTGTGCTTCCCGTTTCCGGAATATTGATAGTGAGATAATAGTTCTCGCTTATTATCATTTCGTCATTATCATTTTTTGGTGTATCACTATTCGCTGAAACAGTTATCTTATAAGTGCCTGTTTCAGCCTCCCCAGCAGGTCTATAATACTTGCCGTCGCTTGTTTTAACAGTAGCTGTAGCTTCATCATCTGCCTCAACAAGTGTTCCGTCAGATGATTCTTTAGCTGTTACCGACGCATATCTTAACAGTACATCATTCATTGTAACCGGTTTAAAGCCACTTATATTTGTCAAGTCAAGCTCACCGGTTGTTTTATTAAACTTAGCATCACTTGCGGTAGAATGATAAGTCTTGTCATTGTTATTTGCATCAACAAGAGTTAGCTTTGTATCATCGGTAAGCACACCACTGTCAGTGGCATTATCACCAATAAGATAAAGCTTTTTATCAAAGCTCCAAAGCAGACTATCACCGTTATTGAGCATTTTTTCCCATTCGTTAGCAGATTTGTAATAGGAATACTTAAAATAAGTAGTAACAGGTGCATCAAAGCTCTCAAAAGCAAGCTTTGTTTTATCCGTATAGTGAGAATGGTTAAAGTCTGTGCCTGAGATAACGTAAGATTGAAAGCTGAAATCAAGCACCTTTCTTACAAAAACAGGAACATGAAGTCTAAGAGCAGTTTTGCCACTTCCCGTTGGGTCGATATAATCAAGAGTAATGACAGTAAATCTGTTTGTGCCGTCATTGTCATACTGACCGTCTGTGACCTTGAAATATCCTGTCTTGCTGTTAAACGTAAGAGTGCTTTTGTCTGATTTTTTCAAAACATCGTTATCATACACATAAGTCGCTGTGCTTACATTCATAAGATCTGTTGTTTTCAGCTTATTTGAACTGCTGTCGCAAACATCACAATTTGTCAGAACTGAGATATACTTTGCGAGCATTTGTGTGATATTCAACGATGAGTTATCATCTATAAGCAAAACTGGAAGATCATTCAGCTGCTCAACGTTAAGCTCAGAAGCTTTGCCGAATGTTGTAAGCTTTGAATTAGCCAGATCCTCTGCATATGTCTTTATGGTACTGTTTATGCCATAGGATTTTTTGGCTGTGCCATTCGTATAAGAAGCAGCGTCACTGATGATAGTCTGCATATTTCCGCCAACAAGATCGCCTGCGAAAGTCTTACCGCCGACAGGAACGCTTGGATTTATATTGACATAAGGCGAATAGATATCAACGTGCGTGCCGCTTCCCTCGCCGATATTTTGAGTATTATTCTGATCGCCGTTATAGTCAGCATGAACTGCGGAAAAGTTGGTAGGTGCTTCTGAATTATTATACTGTATATCAGGTAAACAATCCGTGTTATTTACCGATACTCCAATAAATTTAGATGATAGATTTTTATCATAGTTCCAACCTATCAAGTTAGAAACAGATACGCTGTTGTTGCCTCTTACATAGCCTAATTTATTTATGAGAATATCATAAGCATATGTGCTTCCACGGTCATTATGACCGATCACGCCGCCTACACCTGCACCATTGGACTTATCTTCTGCTGACAGAGTAACATTGTTGACTTCACAATCAGTTATCTTCAGATCACCATTAGCTTTTATACCAACATAACCTCCGATACCTGCATCACCATTTTTAGCAGCCGGTATACCTATCGTTGCATTTTTTACAGCAGACTTTGATACGGTCACAGCCGCATTCTGTGTGCCGACCATTCCGCCTGAACTTGTATAGCCATAAACACCGCAATCTGATGTTTCAGATGTTCCTCCATAGTAACAGTCATTGATAGACAACTGGTTTTTGTTTATTCCAACGAATCCACCGGCATTACTTCCATAAACATCGACGCTGACGCTTGTTTTTGTTATTGTGCATGCTCCGTTAGACAGTCCTATAAGACCGCCCTCGTTCATTGTCTGGGTTGCAAGGGGTTTATTGTCTTTTTTTGAACCGATAAAGCTATCTTTATTATAGGCTGTAAGCTGAACATTGCTTATTGTCGTTTTGATATTTGCAGAACCTGCGATTCCACCTACGCCAAACCAAGTTTTTGTGCCTTTATCAAGATTAGCAAATTCAACTTTATTAATTTTTATCTTAGAATCCTTAACAGAGAATTCGTTGCCTTTCTGAGAATTTCCCACAAGACCGCCTGTTTCAAATCCGCCATACACATAAACGCCACTGTTTTCAGACTTAACGTTACTTATATTGATATCATTTGTTGACTTTCCTATAAGTCCTCCCACAGTATATGCGCCATATATTTCAAGATCGGTCAATGTTATTCCGCTAAACGTGCAAGAACTCTGTACTCCGCCAACAATACCACCTGTAGAAAGGTCTTCATTAACATACGATTGTCCATCGTTGTTATACGTCTTAACGCTGATCTTGCCGGAAAGCTTAAGGTTATTTACAGTTAAAGCATACGTTGAACAGTTTATCAACCCAACTCCTTTTACGGAGGCAAATGCGGTACGATATTTATAGTTATCCATATCTTGGATTTCAATAGTGGTACCGCTCTTGTTGTCTGTTATTTTCACAGCATAGGCTTTTATATCTGTATCGAGCTTTATAGTCTTATCATTTCCCTGGATAGCTGTCAAAGACAAAGTATAATCACATTTAATGTCGCCCAAGTTACTATTTGTTGCATCAAACAACTGATTTATACCACGAAAACCGGTTCCGGCGAGGTCATAGGTTCCATTTCCTGTGAGTTTAACAGTAAAGTTCTTATTTAATTCGTGTGCCCACTTTGCTTCATAAAGACCTTTTTCACTTGGCTTTGTATATTTTTTTAGCATTACAGAATTTTTCTTTTCATATTCCCTGCTTGTAGCCTTTTCAAGTCTTTGATAATCTGAGATCGCAGTTTTGTAATCTTTATCATCAGAAGTCAATGTAGCTGTGCCAACTTTTGAATAGTCTGCATTTCGAGTAAAAGTATAATGACCATAGCCGCAAGTATTTTTATTACGGTCTGTATATCCCATACCGGACTGTGATATGATAGACAGCATAAACAACGCCTGTGCATTAGGCACTTCAATGGTATTGGTCGTGCCGGCAATAACATTTAATTTCTCATCATCACTTAGCTCACTATTAAACTGCGTGATGAGATAATTTTTCCTGCCATTGTTAAGGTTAGTTGACTTACCAAACGTTGTTCCCTCTTCGATAGCAAAGCCGTTTACAACTCTGCCTATATATGGATTGATAAAAAGATTGGTATATACGTCTTCACCCACTGCCTCAGTATTGCTGGTTGTAAGCGCACTATCTTTGGCAACGTTGTCCATATTTCTGAAAATAACGCCGCCGTAAACTATGGCACCAACATATCCGCCTGCAGTAATGAGATGTTGTTTGCTGTTATCGTTATTTGCAAATGTTATATTAGGATTTGTTACCTTGACATTATCAATGATATTATCTCCACCGAACACAACGCCCATAACACCGCCATAATACTCCGTCTTTCCGGTACTATAGTTTAATTTATAATTATTGTTTTTTGAAAGCGTTACTTCTTTGGTATATTTTATATTGATATCTTTTACAACACTTCCGCTGCTGAACCTGATGAGAGGGCTTGCAGAATTATTGGTGATAGTTGGATATGTTCCGTCGGATTTCTTCTGTCCAACAATAACGCCCCTGAAAACGTAACTGTTTGATGTTCCGCCAAGACCTGCAAAAGAACTGCCAAGAACTATATCATCATTTATCTTGTAATAAGCCTCGCAAAGATATTTGATCATGTTATCTTTTGAAACTGTTTCCTTTCCGCTTACGAAATTGCCTGCTCCATCATAAGTATAAGTTTTATGATTTGTGCCTTTGCAAAAAGCACTATTAGCATTAACAGTCGATTTATCGGCAGAAACATATGCATTATAGTTTACTTCCCAGCCATTTGTAGGTGCGGCTGTACTGATAACTCGTGCGACCTCTGCCAGTGTAGAAGCGTCAAGGATATATGGATCAGAGTATGTTCCGCAACCCTCGTCAAGATATGGTCGCTCAAGGTTTACGTCTATCTCATCATAGTTTTGGGCGGTATCATACGATTTAGCAACATATGGCTTGTAACTTGTAAAGCTATATTCCTCTGTTGCGTTATTTTTGACAGGGGAAGTATACCTGTCATCTCTACTCCAATCGCCATGATACTTATTCTGCCTGCTCGCATTATCTACACTATTCTTTATGGTGTCAGACACTTCTTTTCCGTAGGTTACATTATGCTTAATATTGCCAGCTGAGTCTGTACCCCAATCGTCGTCCCATTTATAGTTGTATATTGCAGAAGAGCCTGCTCCGTCAGAATGCTGAAAGCTTTCAAGCAAAGTAGCATTTTTGAAAATTGAATTTTCATTACTTGCGTCAAGCTTGATATTTGAGAAAGTCAGAGATATATTTTGCCCCTTTTCGCTTCCTACATTGCCTATAAGGCTTGTTGCAGCATAATTCTGACCGCCTTTGTAATATTCTTCAGCAGTCATACTGTGTTTTTTCTGTGACACATTCTGTATAGTGATCTCTGTCATGTTGCCTATCTTATTTATAAGCAAAGGGGCATAGTCGCTTATTGTTTCACCGTCATTCACATACAGATCATCAAGAACGATACTGCCAGTAATTTTGACAGATTTTTTTGTAGTATTGGTGTCGTCAGCAACCGAGCCGCAAACCAATGCACCTGAACCACCATTCACCTTACCGATATTTCCCTTAAAGGTCAGTTTGCCGCTTATGGTAACAGCTCCATTTTCATTTCTGAAAAGTCCGCATTGCATCATATAATGTTGATTATGGTCATTAGTTAAATTTGTTCCATCTATGCCGTCAGTTGTACGGGCATAATTGTCACTATTACTGCTTGATACCATTTCAGACTGATTAAAGCCATTATTTTCAAAAGTAATAGTTGAATTTGATTTTATATTACAACCATTTGTATCAACTGGATAAAATGAATATCCTGTCAAATCTATTTCTGGATCTGTTGGAAAATCTATATTTGTACTATTAATATATGCTTTTATATTATTTGCCGCAAAAAGCTTTGCACTCCACTCAACAGCCTTAGCTCCGCCTGTGGTGGCTTTACCGTTTTTATATACATCAAGGTTATAATAATATCTTGCCCAAGAATTATTTTTCCACACAGCACCATTATTTGTTGTTTGATTTTGATAGGTATTGCAGTTCTTTCCGTCCATATACAGCAAACGCTCTCCGTCCGCTGTAACAGCAGGAATTGAAATTATGGCTTGACGATTAGACATAAAACTAGCTGAAGAAGAATAATAAATACTACAACGAGCTATCTCATCAAAATACGAATAGCTTGGGCTTATATTTATCGTAGTATTTTGTAAGATCTTATATCCATTAGGTTCAGTAAGTTCAAAATAAGTTGCATCTCGTGAGCTTCTGTAATTATTGACATTTTCACCTTTAAAATAGTCAAAGCCATAAGAGTCATAATCTCTACCAAAAAGAGTTGAGGCAAGCATGCCGAAATTTATACATTTTGTTGCTTTCACTGTCACACCGTCAAAGCTAACCTCTTTTATTCTCCAATAACCTGTTGTGGAAAGTACAAGACCGCCCAGTTCTGTGCCATTGTTCACTGTTAATCTTGAATTGTTTACATTCAAACTATTCAGATCAATTTCTACTCTATACCAGTTATGCCCTAAAAATCCACCGCTATTTGATTTACCACTAGAATTTATTGTTAAAGCATTAATATTAACATTGGTGATAGATATCTTATTAGGTACAACAGAAGCTGAATTATCCTTAGCACCGACCTCTGCAATAAGTCCGCCAACTCTAGAGTTACTTCCTGTGTGTTTGTCAGTTATATTTCCGCCAACAGTGACATTATCAAACTTAATACCAGTTGTAGGCTTTGATGTAACAGCGCCTACCATTCCGATAACTCCGCCAAGACAAGTACAATCTACCTTTGTTGTGCTATTATTGTATGTAAGATTTGCTGTTACAGCAGAATTAGTGAACGAAACTTCACTTGTGGCGTCAGCAACATATCCAACCAGACCTCCGACAAAATTAGTATACGCACCACTTGGAGATGCTGTCACATCAGCGGTCACGCTGTCAATAGTCAAAGCTCCGCTGTTGTATGCAGACACAGAACCAATATAACAAGCATCACCGCCAGAAGCATTGTCACCGACAATATTAAAGTTTGAAACAAGCGTTAAATTACTTATTTTTGCACCGCTTGTCTTTGCAAAAAGTCCGTTGTGAGTATGGAAAACTATCTTATCATTATCTGTTCCCACTGTCATGGTAAGTTTATGACTATTGCCATTCAGAGTGCCTGTGAATGTACCCTCACCATTATCACGCATAAAGCCGGTTAGACCTGTGTCGCTTATATCAACATCTGCACTAAGGCTGATATTTGCCGCAAGCATATCTGCCCTGCTAACACCGCTATACTTAACAAAATCATTGCTATCATGCTGCATTATCAAAGCCGCACGGGCAAAATCTGCCCTATCGCTTATGGTTATATTATTATTAGGAAATCCATTTATTGTAACAGTATGCCCCGATCCATCAAAAGACAGAACACCGTCAGCACTCTCAAGCAGATCGGAATTGTTAAGGCGAAGCACTCCGCCCCAATCCATATCGTCTATGACTTTTGAAGATGTCCTTGTAAATGACCAGCCTTTTAAGCTATAGATCAAAGCATTGCCTCTATTTCCTACTATCTGACATCCGTTTTTGTTAGGGTCTTTAGGATAAAAGCCTGAAAGGTTTGTTTCACCGCCAAGCCTTACAACGCCATTTTTATTAAATTTGCCAACAATACCACCTACGCTCTGGTTTGCAGAAACATCATTTGCCGTAACTGTGACTTTGCCGCCAACATCAATAAAAGCCTGATCTGCATAGCCCACAAGTCCGCCATAATTATTTTGTGATGATGTGGGATTATTAATACTTATAGTGGTATTCTTGACGCTTACATAAGCCTTGCTGTTATCACCTATCTTACCAATAAGGCCGCCAAAATCAAGGGCATTGCATGAGCCAGTCACATTTACAATGATATCACTTAGTGCTAGTTCAGAGCTAAGAGCATTGGCAGAATATCTTCCGACAATACCACCATAAAAGCCTGCCCTGACAGTGCCCTTGAAGTTTGAAGTAATAATATCATTAGCGGTGCCCGTGATACTAATTTTTGCACTATCTGCGCTGTTTATCAGCAGTCCGAAAACAGAGCCAACAGCCGCACTGTCAGCGGTATCTCCTGATGAACAATCAAGGGTCATTTTAACACCGCTGAATTTTGAAATATCAAATTCTTTACTGTCGGCTTTACTATATGTATAAGAGCCGAAAAGACCGCCCGCAGTTACAGAGCCTGTAACGCTTCCGGTCATGGTAAGGGTGACACCTTCGCCGACATTTATTTCTGCATTCTCTGCACTGCCCACAAGTCCGCCTGCGTTGTTTGCGGATACATTTACATCTGTCAAGGCATCACACTTGTCAATGTTCAGTGTTGCACCAGCGCTCATTTTTCCGACAAATACACCTGCGTTCGATTTACCGGAAACGTCAAGCAAACTGCTTGACAAGCTTACAGCGAGGCTTGCGTTTTCGTCCATAGTGCCACAAGCAAGACCTGCATTATCCCCACCTGATACTTCCACCTTGGCACCATTACTTAGAGTGATATTTAGACCGACCGTTGCTCCATTTTTCATATTGCCTATAACAGACGTGAAGGATTTATAATTTCTTGCACCTGAATCATCTACAGGATCAGCTTTTATTTTCCACTTATTAGCTGAAGCCACATCACCGTGTACAACATTCTCAGCAAGCAAAGCTGAATTTTTTTCTTCCGGTCTAGCAAAAATAATAGTATCTAAATTTGCACTGTCACTAAGATATTCAAACAGAGCAAAATTAATAGGAAGATTAATAGCTGAACCCTCATTTGCTTTGACTGTTCCCATGAAAGGATATTCTTCATTGCCAAGTCCTTTTTCTATTCCTGTAAAATCAGAAGCCTTAAACTGAGATTGGTTGTTTGAAAACAATACAGTGATATTCTGATAAACAGAAGGGTCTGCATTGAGAAGCTTTTTAAAATCGTCTGCATTCTGTATCGTAAAAACGCCATTTTTGATATCGTTAGTTATGTCAGTATATGTATCTTCCGCCATAGCCGTAATAGCGTTGGTGACAGTTGATACCATTTTAGACACAACACCTGAAATGTCTGCAAGCGGCATACTCGTGACAAGCAATACGGCAGCGGTAACTAAAGAAATAACATTCTTGCGATACTTGCTGTAAAGCTTGCGGCATATTCTATTAATTTTCTGATTTCTATTAGCTTTCACTTTCAACTGCCTCCGTGCAAAGTTAATATTCTTATCTATACGTTTAGTTCAACAAGGATATATTGCACCTTTGTACCTATCTTTTCGTCAGCGTCATTATACATGGAGCTTAGTGATGATAACTGTGCTGTGCTGTATTTATCACCATTAAGTATTTTCTCAATAACTGTTTTATTTTGTTCTTTATCTACATCACCTGACAAGAACAAGCTTAAATTACCCTTTATATATTCCGCACAATTCAAACGTTCTTTACTGCCATCATCAAACAGCACATTTTTCTCTGTCAGATTTTCATCTGTGCTTTTCATTAGTATCTGACCAAGCGTGTTCGGCCACACCCAATATACGTTCACTTCCTGCGGAACGTTTACTTTACAATCTTTAAACGTCCTTGTGAATGTTTCATCATGAAGAAAATCGGAATATGTGTGATTGTTCTCATCATATTTCTCAAAAAACATGATATGTCCATTCATAAATCTAGTTACTTCTTCTTCAGTAACCTTTTCATAAGAAACAGCGTCTTCGTTTTTATTCTCTGCATACCCTGTGATACTCAACTTGAACTGTATCTCCATTTCTCCCGACTGGTTCGGGACAACATAAAAAGTAAGCTTTCCATGACTACCAGGATTAATACCATTCGTCATACCGCTTTCTTCATCAAGAAGCCAGTAGATCTTTTTGTTCTCGTCAGAAGTGATGTTGCTTCCATCAGACACCTTAGAGTAGTCATTGCTGTCAAGTATCTCAGCTTTAAGCACATTGGCACTGACTACTGTTTTCAGTTCAAATGGCGAATCTACGCTTTTCATTCCAAATGAATCAAGATCAAGGGCTTTATCAATGGTAAACCAAGCCAGACTGACCGCAATAAGTATAAATGCCAGCACTGCAACTGGTATTATTTTTATAATAAGCAGTTTGCGTTTCTTCTTTTCTTCCTCGCTGTCTGCTTTCTCTATCACTTTATGCTCAGCCACTTTGGCGACCTCCATTATTTCATCGAGTCAAGCTCTTTCTGCAATTCTATCATGTGGTTTCTGCAAGCGGTTATCTCGCCTGTGTATTTGTTGAACCACTCAACGTCCATTTCGTTAGGCTCTTCCTGCAAAAGAATTGCCTGAACAAGTGCTGATTGTGAACGTGATCTCTTACGCTCTATCTCCTCGATAGTAAGTCTGCATTTCTTTATTTCTCTTTTAAGCTGCCCTTTACTGCTCACGTTATTGTCCTCCTTGCATTAATTTCCCATTTTATCAACCGAATCAACTATCTCGTTGACTTCCCTATAGCCTTTGTCAAGATTTTCGGTGATATGGTCAAGTGCTTTTTTTACGTCCTCAAGCTTGCCCTGCATCTGCTCAGGATATTTAACAAAGCAGTAATGCAGTTCGTTTATTGCTTTCTGCTCATCAGTGTAATCGTCGATAAGAAATACCAGCGACCTTGCCGCACCCATATCCGAAAGTATCATGTTATATCTCGTTGGAAGATCCTTGCCGCTTTCAAGATAAGTGTCTATCTCCTCAGAAGCGGCAGACAGATTTTCCATATACTTAGCGATGTAAGTCTTTCTGACTTTCTCGGACTTGTCCATATAAAGCCCGATAAAAACGAACAGCCCTGCAATTGCCGCAATACAAATAACGATAGCCGTTATCATTTTAGCCTTCATTATCTTTTCCTGATTCAAAGCTGTTCGCCTCCTTTTTCTCGTTTTCCTGCATTTTCAGCCGCTGAACTTCTTTTTCAACAGCCTCACGCATAAGCTTTTCCTTTTCTTTCTCAGCCGCTTTCAAGGCTTCCTCACGGTTTGAATATATTTTTATCTCAGCGATAGTTTTTACCTCATACACCGCCATGCAAACTGTTGGGATTATCACAAACAGTATGAGGAGCTTCTTGGTTGATGCAAATGACCCAAGCCACTTGAAAAATCTGAGCTTTCCATAGTATTTTCCAATAATGCTGACTTTTTGCACCGTCACGCTGTCCTCTATTTTGTTAGCATCGCCTTTAGTAACAAAAGTGCCGTCGCTCAAAACCTCAGATATCCTGTGAGTATTTATCTCGCCTTTAATACTATCATCTTGAGAGTAGAACGAAATGATATCCCCTGCCTTTAAGCTGTCAGTATCCGTCCTTTTGATGTAAATATAGTCACCCTCATGTATAGACGGCTCCATACTTCCGCTCACGACCTTCAGTACGCTGTAACCAAAAATGCTTGCTGTTTTGCCGATACAGCCGCAGACCATTATGTACACCGTCACACTCAGCAGTGCCGCAAACACAGCAGAGCCAAGTATTGTCAAAGCTATTTTTACTATCCTCAACGCCTTGCCGATGATAACGACTCTCCCTCCGTGTTATTGTTTTCTATATTTCTCTTTCAAATGCCTTGCCATTCTGCCAACTGCTGAAACATGATACTCCTTATAGAGTCGTTTCATTTCAGTGTCGATAGCTTTCTGCTCCTCAGCGGTGCGCTGTGGCGGAATATATGGTCTTGGCGGTCTGTTCTTTCGCTCAAGACGTTTTCTCTTTTTAAACTGCCTGTTTTTGATACGCCTCTTTACATAATATTTCAGATACGGAGCATATTTTTCATAGATAATCTCAATTTCACGCTCTGCACGTTTTCTCTCTGCCTCAGCCAGTTCTTTTTCCTTCTTGACTTTGAGCATTCTGATATAGTCCGGATTATCCGTCACAACAGGTATGATCCCAAATGCGTGAGCCAGAACATATGTTATGCCACGTTTTGCCATGTAGTATGGATTTTTGGAATATTCTTTAAATATCTCATTGATATTTTTATTTTCAAAGCTTTCACGTTCAGCTTTAAGACGCTCAGCACGTTCACGCTCACGACGTTCCTGCTCACGCTGCTGTTGTGCTTCTTTCGCCTTTTTTGCAGCGATCTCAGGGGACTCATACTCTGACACAAAGCTTGAAGACACGGCTTCTTCATTCGTGCTGATCTGCTGATCCATAGCAGATCCAAGGCTGCTGCGGACGAGCTTTTTCTCCTCTCGGATCCTAGCTCTTTCCTCACGGACACGCTGCTCCTCTTCACGGCGTTGGCGCTCTTCCATTTGCCTTTTGCGTCTTGCGATATGCTTGATCTCTTCCTCTTTTTCACGGCGTTCACGTTCCTCACGCTCCGCCTTTTCTCTTGCAGCCTGCTCCGCCTGCTGTTTTTGGATAAGCTCCAATCTTCTGCGTTCAGCTTCCTCATGCTCCAGCCTTATGCGCTCTTCTTCCTCACGCCGCTGACGCTCCAGTTCCTCCTGCTCGGCACGCTTTCTTTCAGCTTCTGCAGCCGCAAGCTCCTCAGCCCTCTTACGGTCTTCCTCGTCTTTGAGAAACTGCTTTTCTATCTCAACTATACGGTCAAGCTCTGCCGTAAGGTTCCCTGCCTCTTCGGCAGTCATACCCATATCTGTCTTACCTGCACTACTTTGTTCACCCTCGCCAACTATGACATCATATTTATCAGACGTCTGCTTATCAAAACGCCTGACAACCTTTGGTGCGAGGGTCTTGCTCTTTATGGTTTTAAGCTCCTCCGACTTGTCTGCCCCATGGGTATAGGAGCGGAAAAGCATATAGTTCATCGCGGTCAGACCATATATATCCTCGATATAAGAATCATCAGGTCTTTGTGCAGTATCAGAAACGTTGACCTCGTAGCCTGCCTTATCGTAGCTTTCGATAAACTGCCAAAGGGTAAGACACGCCATAAGGTCCACATTTTTAGTTATAGCGTTTGTTCTCATAACAGGCGGTCTGATAAAAGCGTTGCCAAGAGTGGTACAAAGCACTGAGCCTTTATAGCCCTCGATAGCCTTTTTGACCCTTTCAAGCCTTGCCCAAACGTCAGTATCCTTGCTGCCGCCGACAAGACTGTCAACAGTTTCTATCTTAAAACTAATGTTGACCTTTCTGCCGTCGCCGCTGTCAGCCACGGTATCGTAATTAAAAGAATAAGCCTCCTGCGCCTCTGCGGTCTGGACAAGCTTATTGTATCTTATATTTATAAAAATGTATAGCCTGTCGATAAGGGTATTTACAAATCTATTTTCATATGTATCGAGAGTTTCCTCTTTATGAATGTTGAGTATCTTTGACGGAGTTATCTTTCCGGTCTTTTTGTCGATATCCTGAATAAGATCGGTGTGCTGTCCCAGATGTTTTATGGACTCTACCGTTATCTTCCTTGACATAGCGATAGGCACGATCTCTTCCACTTCTTTAATGGTGTTTCTGGGATTTCTTATTACCGTATCAAGATGTGGCAGAGCTTTTTCTATCTCTGTGAGCCAGGACGAATCTATATTCTTCTCGATTATCTTACGATTAAAAGATACAGTTTTTTCGCCTGAAAGAAGCAAGGCACGGGCTGCCGCAAAGCTGTTATTGCCGTCAAACGTCTTTACAGCTTTGTCAAAAGCCGCACGCTGTTCGTTGTATTCGCTCATGCCCGTCCCTCCTCTCAAAGTTTATGAGTACAAATTTTAGTACAGTTTCTGCAATCTTTCAAGATATGCGATAGATTCTTTCATGGTGTTTCTGCCAAAAAGCTTCAGCATATAGGTGCAAAGCTCTTTCAGCTCTTCTCTTAGCATTGCCAAATTAAGCGACTCAAATTTTCTGAATATCTTTGTGGCAAGCACATAGTCAATGCCGTCAAGCTCCTCGCCACCGCAGGCAACATATACAGGAACAAACAAGTTCATCTGTTTAAGTATACGGTTACCGAAAGCCACTCTCAGCTTTTCAATTACCCACAGGTCAAGCTGCTGGATCTTTTTCAGACTGTCCTGTGAAACGGGATACATTTGAAAAGCTTCCTTGAAGAGTGTATCAAGATGTTCAAAGCTTAAATTCATAGGCGGCGTGTCAGGTGCGTCAAAGGCAACTCCCTTTGCGTCAAGATTGATAGGCTGTGCACGATCGTATACCTTATCTGAGATAGTGAACGTGGAATCGTCGTTGTTGGCAGTACCGATATACCAAATGTTCTGCGGAATACGCAGCTTGCCCTTATCAAGGCGAACAGGGTCAGTACTCCACACATTAGGAACAAGATCAAGCTCCCACTCGGCAGGATCAGGCATTTCAAGAATCGAGAGCATTTCTGCAAAGTAATATTCCACTCTCGCAATGTTCATCTCGTCGAGGAGTATGAAGTTTACATCGTCATTGTATTCAGAAGAATAAATTCTTTTGAGGACTTCTGTTTCATTAAAGTTCTTCGTGAACTCGTTGAAATAGCCAAAAAGCTCAGTTCTGTCACGCCATGACGGCTGAACAGAAGCAATAGTGGTATCTTTCTGCAAGAACTTACCGAATGAATACGGCAATGATGTTTTACCTGTACCAGAGATACCTTGCAGGATAATGAGCTTTGTTGAAGCCATGCCAGCAATGAAAAGTCGGATAGTTTTTATGTCATAATAAAGGTGCATTCTTGAGCAGGCAAAGTTTCTGTATGCTTCGCAGATACCGCTAAGGGTGATGTCATTATTGTAAGCAGGCGGCTCGTATGTCTTGTAGAAATTGTCCACCTCGATAAGCTTTGAAAAACGGCAGTCGGCAGTCTGAACAACGCCGTCCACAATGGTTTGAACTTCGCCCTGTGCAGGCATCTGCTCGCCCTCTGCAAGAGCGGTGTTATCATATACGCCAAGCTGAGCCACCTTCATTGCCATGATCTCATCTTTTTCCTTGGTCATTTTGACCACCTGACGCTGCAGGTCAGATATTTCTTCGATAAGATCCTCGTTGCTGACGATAGAGTGTCTGAATCTTATGTACTTTCTCACAGCAAGAACTATCATAAAAATAATAAGCACAAAGATAGCCACAACAACGATAATTGCAAGCACAGAAAGTACCCAGCCCAGCGCACCAAAGTCTGCCGAGTAGGTCTTGAATATCCTTATGTAGTTTTTTATATTGAAGATCTGTTTTATGCCGTTCCACAGACCCTTGAAGATCTGCCCAAAGCCTGCAAGCATTGACGACATGAAAACAAAAAACCATTTCAGAAATCCATTCATAATGTATCACCCAAGCAGCAGTTATTTGTCATTTTTCTCCTGCTGTGCATTTTCATCTTCCTTTTTCTTCTGCTGTGCAAGGTATTCCTCAACTGCACGTCTTTTTATTTCTTCCTCATCGCTCTCTGTGATAGCAGGACGCTTTATCTCGATTATGGTTGCGATAAGCTTATAAAGCTCAAAGAGGAAAAACAGTGCTATCGGCAAAAGTATGCAAATGAAAAATCCCGTTTTTGTTCTGAGAAAATCCATTACCTTGCCGAAACCGCCTATTTTCGCACCTTTCCACTGACCGATTATATCACCTGCATAAACAGTGTATGTATCATCTACGTTATTAGCATCGCCTCGTGTGATAAAGCCTACAGAGCCGTTATCATTGAGTACCTCTGCGATACGGTGGGTATTCTTCACCTTTTGGCCCTTTATAAGAGTCCAGAAAGTGATAACGTCGCCCTTTTTCAGAGAATTGATATCGTCTATTTCCTTTGAGATAATAAGGTCGCCTTTTTTGAAAGTTGGCTTCATTGAGTCAGATTCAACTGTGAGCGGGACATATCCCAGCAGACTTGCCGTACCATTATTCTTATCAGACGAGAACACGAGAATTGTTATAAGCAGTGCAAAGATAAGCACCACCCATGCGATAACATTAAAAACGATCTTCAAAGCTTTTTTCATAATTCAAAACCTCGGAAACCCGAGGCTTCCTCCCTTCTAATTCTTTAAGTTGTTTCAACGATCTTGAAATTCATACCAAGCTTCATTGTGCCACCGATTATTTTGTCAACACAATCAGGGTCATTTCCCTCAAGCCATATGACTACTGTATACTTGTCTTTCTCACCAGGACCAAGCTTTTCACGTCGGTCCTTCATGACCTCAGTAGAGGAGGCGAACTCCTTATCACAATCGCTTTCCTTACCGCTGCCGTCAGACTTTGTTTTACCATAAACGGTTTTCTCGCCATTCACGAAAAGCTCCACTCTGATAGCTTCATCAACACCGTTCGTGACGTTCTCGATAGTCATTTCGCTGTCATAGCTAAGTGTGTCTTTACCGGAATTTATGAGATAGAAAGTATAAGCTATATACCCCTCGCCATTATGGCTGCCGTTTATCTTGTCGATATTATCAGGGAGATCTTCGCCACTGATATTTGTCATATCATAGAGGATATCCGCATTGAGCCTTGAATTGCTCGTGGTATAGTCAGGAGTTTCCGAAAGAGTAAGCCCCTGATTTATCATATCATACTTACTTATCTTAACTGTAAAGCTACCATACTTGTCGTAAAAATAAGACACCGCATAAGCCGCCGCCACGATAGCGATAAGTATAATGGCAAGTATTTTAAGCAATCTCATCAATACCACATAGCTTTTAGCTTCCTTGGCGGTCCTGCGAAGTGCAAGGGTATCGACTACTCTTGTATTTTTATCTATATTTTTACCGTCCAAAACCGTATCACCCGTTTATTACTCATTTCTATTGCGAACGTATCTTTCCGCAATATATTTTCCTGCATTTTCTCCCGAATAGTAAAGGCACTGCATACCGCTGAGCTGTTTCACCTGCTTATCATCAGTAATTCCGTCAGCTATGACCTCAGCATTAAGGTCAAAAACGAAATTCAGCAGAGAGTTCACGCAGGTATCATACCTGTCGCTCTTACCAAGAACCTGAGCCACTGAGCCGTCAAGCATGATATTATCTACCTTGAACTCAGCAGTCTTAAGCATTTTAAAGCCCTCAGTGCCGAAGCCTGTAAGCAGAAAATGAAAGCCCTGTCTTCTCATAAGAGCCACGTTATCTGCCGCTGTGCTGTCAGCTTCATCAAGCACATCAGGCAACAACTCAAAGCAGACACGCTCATACTTCACGCCGAACTTATCGCAATAATCTGCCACAACTCTCGGAGCTTCCGTCTGCCTTAAAAATCTTGCAGGCATGAACACGCTTGCCCAATCAACGTCAACTTCCCTTTCGTGAAACTTGCCCAAAGCCTGCAAAAGCTGAACGAAAGCAAGCTTGAAAATGCTAACACATCGGTCGGAAAGCTGAGCCACAGGGAGATAATCCGCAGGCATGAGCGTACCCATAGCAGGAGAATTGAGCCTTGTTTGCGACTGCAAAAAAGTGACCCTGCCACTGTCGGTATTTTTTATAGGTCTATAGAAAAGCTCCACGGCACGAACGCCGTCAACTGTTGAATTACCGTTCAAAGCAAGTCACTTCCTTTCCTGTTCAAATATATCATTATAGCATAATTTCGACAAAAAGCAAAGAAAAATCGGGAGATTTCCCCAAATATGGAAAATTATTTTTTATGCCCATTTACCAAAAAACGCCGAATTTCTTCGGCGTCTTTTTTGTTTTATTGTTATGGATTAAACACCTGTGCCTGTGTTTGAAAGGTCATAGAATTTCAAATCTACGTTAAAGCTCTGTCCAGCATTTACATTCCAGCAGTTTACATCTTCACCCTCAAGCCATACACGGATATAATACTTAGCAGGAGTGCTGTAACCTGTCTTTCCAGTGCCAACTCCAGTTACATTTGCAACCTCAGTTGAATCACTATTTGTAACCTGTCCTGCTGTATTTGCAGTTACTTCCTTTGCAACTGTTACAGTGCCATAATAATCATTTTCGCTTGTTCCTGTATTAGCCCTAACTGCTTTTTTCTTATAATATCCTGTGTCTACATCAGTTTCTGCGCCAAGGAAAACTCCACCATTAGCAGCACTTCTATCCTCATTCAATATAGCCACACGAGTTGCTTTATACAAGTCACCCTTAGTGTCATCATTATCCTTATTAGGGTCTTCAACAGTAACATCAACACCAAGCTTTACATCTTCAACATTTGTAGTTCTAAACCAAACAGGGATATCTAGATAGTAACCCTCACCTTTTGTATCTGCAGTAAGATTGCTTTCTGTTTCAGAAGAAGCTCCAGCAGTTTGGAATGTCCAACCAGCATTGTTATTTTCAGTAGCCTGTGTAAAAGCATTCGCACCTGTTATATCAACAGACTTACCATTCTCCTTAGCTTTTGTTGTATAATAGAGATTTGTTCCGTCCGTTGATGAAGCAGGGATAAGCTTACCAAAGCTTGCATATACAGAGCTTGTAGCTGCCTTGTTTGACCACAATTTTTCATCATCGCCAGGTTCAGTTGCCTCAGTTTTGCTCGTAATTGTAGCACCTGCCGTAGCCTTACCAAGTGAAACTTCTATTGTCTGTGGAGTTGTAGCAGTAAGCTTAATTCCTGTTACTTCAACTTCTCTGCTCATCGTAAACCAAGCGTAAGTAGCAGTAGAAAGCATTACAGCGGAAGTTGTGAGCATTGCAACTGCAGGTATAAGTTTCTTCTTAGCAGAAGTATTCTTCTTTTCATTAGTTTTCATATCTCTTCGTCCTTTTCATAATAATTTGTCGGTTTATCCTGTCCGATACAGAGGGCGCTCGTTATAGCCGATTTGCGGTAACATGACCGCCAAGCACCTTTTGTTTATGTCAATCTTATACTAAATTCGACCCACTTTGTCAATAAGCTACCAGCTTAGTATACATTATATTTATCTTAATACTTATTAATATGACAGACACATTTTGCTATTTTTCGACATTATCATACTATGTAATAACAGCAGAAAGCACGGAATAACGTCATTTGTTATTCCGTGCTTTTTAAACCGATTATTCAATAATTTTTTTGTTAAACTTCAAACGTTTTTGTACATATTAAGTTTATAAATGTACATAAAAGCTACCATGCGTGAAATTTACAAAATATTTATATTCATTCTGCGCTGTCGAGCATTTTAACAGCCTTCATCATGATAGCACATTCAAGACGCTTCTTCTGTATCTGACATGACAGCTTATGCGCATTGTGGATATCACCTGCGTAAATGTAGTTGTTTGCATTGCAACCGCCACTGCAATAGAACTTTGCCCAGCACTTTTTGCACTCTGGCTTGTTGTAAACGTGTGCGTGAGCAAACATATCTTTCATTTCCTCGTTGAATGTGCCGTCATAGAGATTGCCCATTTTAAACTCGGTGATACCAACGAACTGATGACATGGATAAATATCGCCGTCAGGAGTAACAGAAACATACTCGTTACCGCTTCCACAGCCCCTAAGTCTCTTTATCGCACAAGGACCTTGGTCGAGGTCTATCATAAAGTGGAAGAAGTTTATGAACTTGCCCTCGTCCCTTATCTTCTGTATCTTCTCAGAAAGTATCTCATACTCCTTGAAGATCCTCGGCAGGTCAGCCTCAGTGATAGCATAAGGCTCGCTAGGGTCAGCCATAACAGGCTCAACAGATATCTGGTCGAATCCCAGATCATAAAGGTGCATTACATCATTTGAGAAGTCAAGATTATACTTTGTGTAAGTGCCTCTTACATACCAATCCTTGTTCTTAGGACGTTTCTCAACAAGCTTCTTAAAATTAGGGATGATCCTGTCATAGCTTCCTGAACCGTCAACACGCACTCTCATTCTGTCATTGACTTCTTTTCTTCCGTCGATAGACAGAACAACGTTGTACATTTCCTTGTTGATGAAGTCTATCATCTCGTCAGTGAGGTGTACACCATTTGTGGTAACAGTAAATCTGAACTTTTTATTGTGAGGCTCCTCCTGTGAACGTGCATACTCAACAAGCTTTTCCACCGTACCGAAATTCAGTGACGGCTCACCGCCGAAAAAGTCCACCTCAAGAAATTTTCTGTCTCCTGAACGCTCTATAAGAAAATCTATAGCACGCTTGCCTGTTTCATAGTCCATGAGCATTCTGCCCTGACCGAAATCGCCTGTTGAAGCAAAGCAATATTTACATCTCAGGTTACAGTCATGAGCGATATGCAGACACATCGCCTTGATAGGTGAAGCCACAGCAGACAGGGCATACTTCTCGTAATCGTCCTCGCTGAACAATATCTTGTCATTGTAAAGAGAAACTATCTCCTCATAACAATCCTCGATATCCTTGCTGTCATACATCTTTGACAGCTTTCTTACAACGTCCTCAGGACATTTCTCCTCAAAAGGCGGCTCAACATTGTCTAACAAATCATATGTCAGATCGTCTATAATATGTACTCCGCCACTGTTCACGTCAAGCAGTGCATTAAAGCCGCCAAGCTTAAACTTGTGTATCATTTAAAAATCACCTTTCGCATTTATATTCATATACAAATTTATACAAAAATAAAGGGACATAAAAATGTCCCTTTAGCAAGGCGTGTGTACGCTCGCACGCCTCAGAAAGATCGGAATATTAAGCTTCTCTCTCGCACTTCTGGTTAGCAACTGTGCAGGAGGTCTTGCAAGCTGACTGACATGATGCCTGACACTTGCCGCAGCCACCCTTAGCAGCAGTCTTCTTGAGATTAGCCTTATTGATCGTCTTGATATGTTTCATAGGATTTTACCTCCAATAATTGATTTACACTAATTATACCACATATCCCACCATGTTTTATGAACGAATAGTTAATGCAGTATAAATATTTATCCTTATCAAAAACGACTGCTTTTAGAATTTACCCCTACAACTCCGCCTACGCCTGCACACACAAGGGTAAGCACAAGCTTTGCAGGCACGGAAAAGCTTTCGGCTGCTTTTGAAAACAGTGCACTGAGAATGACAATGATAAGAAAAATGAACACTCCGCACAGCACACCTGACAGCAGACCGTTTCTACGTTGCCTTTTTCCGCAGACATATCCCCCTGCATACGCCCCGATACCAAGTGCCGCTGTTGACATCACCGACAGCATAAGATCGGTGGCATCTATCTTAGTGATAACATACGCAAAAGCAAGCACAGCAACAAATATCGCACCGCACCCCACGCAGGCAGAAATTGCCGTAGATGACAGCACAGAAAGCTTTCTGCCCCCGAAAAGTCTGTTGTTTTTCATATCCGCACCCCCACACTGAATATCCTAAAGAAATTATATTCAAAGCCACGGACAATAAGAACACAAAAAGGGACGGATAAAACTACCCGTCCCTTAAAAGCGATATTTACTTTGCGTCACCGTCATGAATTGTTTCGTTCTTAGCGATAGCCCACTTTTTAACACGGATCTTACTTCTGTCGCCGCCTGTTTCGATAACAACAGTGTCGTCCTTGATAGAGAACACGATACCAACGATTCCGCCGTTTGTAACGACCTCGTCACCGATCTCAAGGTTATCTCTCATTTCAGCGTCTTTCTTATCCTGCTTTTTCTGCGGACGGATAATAAAGAAATAGAAGAACACGATTATGAGTACCAGTGGGATAAAAGTCATGGCAAGTGATGCAGGTGAACTCTGCTCAGCAGCCAAAACTGAAATAATTGCTGACAAATTCATCAAAAGACCTCCAAATCTAATAATACTATATTAGTATATCAGATATTTGCACAAACTTCAAGCCTTTTAACAAATAATTTTCATTTACAAGAAATTATTTCTTGTTCTTGATATACTCGTCGATAGCGGCAGCAGCCTTTTTGCCTGCACCCATAGCGAGGATAACAGTAGCAGCGCCTGTAACAGCGTCACCGCCTGCGTAAACGCCTTCCTTAGTTGTTGACTCGTTCTCGTCAACGATAAGACAGCCGTGATCGTTTGTTTCAAGACCAGGAGTTGTACTTCTGATAAGTGGGTTAGGTGATGTACCGATAGACATGATAGCTGTATCAACGTCAAGAATGAAGTTTGAACCCTCGATAGGGATAGGACGTCTTCTGCCGCTTGCGTCAGGCTCGCCCAGCTCCATTTTGATGCACTCCATGCCGTTTACATGACCGTTCTCGTCGCCAACTATCTTAACAGGGTTGTTAAGAACGAGGAACTCGATGCCCTCTTCCTGAGCGTGATGAACTTCTTCCTTTCTTGCAGGAAGCTCGTCCATTGAACGTCTGTATACGATATAAACGTGCTCAGCGCCAAGTCTCATTGCAGAACGAGCAGCGTCCATAGCAACGTTACCGCCACCTACTACAGCTACGTTCTTAGACTTCATGATAGGAGTCTCATAATCGTCCTTGTATGCCTTCATAAGGTTGATTCTTGTAAGGTACTCGTTAGCAGAGTAAACGCCTACAAGACCTTCGCCCTCGATACCCATGAATCTTGGAAGACCTGCGCCTGAACCTACGAATACAGCTTCATAGCCCATGCCCATAAGCTCGTCGATAGAAAGAACTCTGCCGATAACCATGTTTGTCATGATATGTACGCCCATGTTTGTCAGATTGTCTATCTCGTGCTGAACGATAGCCTTTGGAAGTCTGAACTCAGGGATACCATACATAAGAACGCCGCCTGCTGTATGGAATGCCTCGTAGATAGTTACGTCATAACCAAGCTTAGCAAGGTCGCCTGCAACTGTAAGGCTTGAAGGTCCACCGCCGACAACAGCTACCTTGTGACCGTTTGGTTCAGCCTTTTCTACGGCAACTGCCTTGTCCATCATATAGTCTGCACAGAATCTCTCAAGTCTGCCTATACCAACAGGCTCACCCTTGATACCTCTTACACACTTGCCCTCGCACTGATGTTCCTGTGGACATACACGTCCGCAAACAGCCGGCAGAGCGTTTGTTGTTTTGATGATGGCATAAGCTTCTTCAAACTTGCCCTCTGCTACCTTTGCGATAAACTCAGGAATCCTAACGCTTACAGGACATCCTGTCATACAAGGCTTGTGCTTGCAGTTAAGACATCTCTGAGCTTCTTCTATAGCCTGCTCAGGGGTGTAACCCAAAGTAACTTCCTTGAAGTTTCTAGCTCTTACCTTTGGCTCCTGCTCTGCGATAGGAGTCTTTGTCAAACTCATATTAGCCATTATCTTACACCTCCAGTAAGTCTGCACAAGTGAGCCTTTTCCTGCTCCTTATAAGTTGAGTTTCTTCTCATAAGCTCGTCGAAATCTACCTTCTGACCGTCAAAGTCAGGACCGTCAACGCAAGCATACTTGATCTTGCCGTCAACAGTTACACGACATCCGCCGCACATTCCTGTGCCGTCGATCATGATAGGGTTGAGTGAAACGAGAGTCTTGATATCATAAGGCTTTGTTACCTTGCAAACGAACTTCATCATTGGAACTGGTCCGATAGCGATAACCTCGTCAAACTTAGCACCACCGTCAATAAGCTCCTGAAGCTTGTTTGTAACAAATCCGTGATAGCCGTATGAACCGTCGTCTGTACAGATATGAAGATGTGAAGAAGCCTTGCCCATTTCATCTTCAAGAATAACGATATCCTTGCTCCTGAAGCCTGCGATAAGGTCAACTTCAACGCCCATGCTGTGGAGCTTCTTAGCCTGTGGATAAGCGATAGCACAACCAACGCCTCCGCCTACTACTGCAACTCTCTTGATACCCTCGTCATACTCTGTAGCAACGCCGAGAGGACCAACAACGTCATGGATATAGTCGCCCTCATTAAGTCTTGCAAGCTCAGTTGTAGATGCACCTACCACCTGGAAAATAATTGTGATCGTGCCCTTTTCTCTGTCATAGTCAGCGATAGTGAGCGGAACACGCTCGCCCTTCTCATCAACTCTGTAGATGATGAACTGACCAGCCTCAGCCTTAGCGGCAATGTAAGGTGCGTCGATCTCCATAAGAACAACAGCGTCATTGAGCTGTCTTCTTGTTACGATTTTGTACACTAAAATCCCTCCCTGAATAATTAGCAAAATAATATTGTTTTAGGCAAATAATACAAAAACACTTTCTATTATCGCCTTACAGCATATAACATTATACTATATTTAAAAAGAAATTTCAATAGTTTTTTGTTTACTTCCATAAATTTTATAATAATATATCACAATTTGTTTACATTTAACATACCATAATTTATATATCACATATCATTTTACAGATGTATCAAGTTTATCAAAAGCAATTTCGATACACTCCTGCTCCTGAACACCTCTATCACTGCCACCAAACAAGCTTGCATAGCCGTATACCGCCGCTCCTGCGTAGTTATAACTAACTACAGCATCATTTATCTGCCTGCCGATAATGCCGATATTTTCAGAAAATTCACTCTCGCTGTCTATCTTATATACCCCCAGACCTGCCACCAGCGTAACATCAGTTGTGCAGATATCAGCCCATTGCTGTAGGGTATCCTCATAAGGCTTGACAGAATTTTCATAACCGAAGTATATCTGCGGACAGATATAGTCTATATACCCCTCCTCACTGCACCACTTTTTCACATCAGCGTACATATACTCATAGTTATTTTCCATATTTCCCTGAGGTGAAACTCCCACCAGAATATCCTTATCCACTGCTTTTACCGCACTGTATATCTCCCCAACCATAAGGGAGATATTGTTCAGCCGCCATTTTGCCAGATCGTCAAACTCCGTCTGAGCCGCAAAGCACTGTGCGTCAAAGTCCTCAGCCGTTGTGGGATAAAAATAATCGTCAAAGTGTAAGCCGTCAATATCATAATTTTCTGCAAGCTCCGCCGCACCCTCTGCTATAAGCTGTCTTACCTCATCATAAGCAGGATCGAGCCACAAATGGCTGTCGTCATCAACCTGTTCCAGGTAGCCGTCGCCCTCGTCATACCACTTTTTCAGAAGAAAGCTATCGTCATAATTCTGAAAACATTCCTCATTCTCACACCTGAGAGGGTTTATCCATGCGTGAAAAGAAAGCCCCTTATCATGTGCAGTCTGTATCATTATATCAAGCGGGTCGAAGTCACTCTGCTCACCTGCCACGCCTGTTATATATCTTGATGCAGGATAAAGTTCCGAATCATATATAGCGTCCCCGAAAGGTCTGACGTGAACATACAGCGTATTACAACCTATGCTCAAAGCGTTGTCGCACGCCTGCGAAAAGTTCTCACGAAACTCCTCGGTACTTTTCCCGGTGAGCATATCAGCAAGGTCAATATAGGATATCCATATAGCTTTCTGCACAGTATAATTAAGCTTGTGTGACGTTTCCACATCAGTGTAGTTTTTCTCTCCGCACACAGGTATCACCGAAGCTTTTTCCATAGTCACAAGCCTGTCCCTCTGGGAATTTACCTCACCTCCGCAGGAGCAAAGGGTCAAAAAACAAATAAGTAAAGTAAGAATTTTTTTCAAGAATATCAGTCCTCCGAATAAGTAATCAATGAATTATACTATTCTTATTGGACAAATATTCTGCTTTTATACAGCCCCGACGTACCGACTTTTGCCTTATCGCAAAATCACATAAAACGAACATTCGATATGCCGACGACCTCAGGTCGCCCATACAAAAAAAGAACGGACAAACCTGCCCGTTCTTTGATAAACATATTTGCAGACTATGGAAGAAGTCTGTTGATATCTCTTGGGAACAGTGATGTTTCCCTGATGTTGTTCTTGTTAAGAAGCTTCATGAGAAGTCTTTCAAGACCGATACCAAGTCCACCGTGAGGTGGCAGACCATACTTGTGAGCCTCAAGATAGTTCTTGAAATCATCAGGGTCAAGTCCCTGAGCCTTCATCTTCTCTACCTGCTCGTTATAATCGTGTATTCTCTGACCGCCTGAGGTTATCTCAAGTCCTCTGAACAACAGATCGAACTTGTATGCTTCTCTTGGGTCTTCCCTAGAGTTCATTGCATAGAACGGAGGCTTCGATGATGGGAAGTGTGTAACGAAGATAAAGTCTGAATCGTACTTCTCCTTTGCATACTTGCCGAGGTTTACCTCGTCCTCAGGGTCAAGATCGAACTTCTTGCCGCTTCCCTCGCCGCCTCTCAGCAGTTCGATAGCGTCAGCAAACTTGATAGACGGAACTTCCTTTATCTCAGGAACGTCAGCGTCAAGTATCTTCAACTCGTTCTGATAGTTCTCCTTGATATACTCGAAAATGGACTTGAGCATTGCTATCTCCATTTTCATAACGTCATACATACTGTCGATATAGCCCATTTCAAAATCAAGACCGATATACTCGTTGATATGACGTGAAGTAGCGTGCTTTTCAGCTCTGTATACAGGTGCTATCTCATAAACTCTGTCAAAGAATGCCACAGCCATTTGCTTATAGAACTGCGGTGACTGGTTAAGGAACGCAGACTTACCGAAATAGTCAAGGCGGAAAATGTTAGCGCCGCCCTCTGCACCCTGAGCAACAATCTTTGGCGAGTGTATCTCAGTGAAGTTGTTTGCCTGCATGAACTTGTGCATACCCTGAACAAGACCCTCCTGGAGCTTGAATATAGCTCTCTCATAAGGGTTTCTCAGTGAAGCTGCACGGTTGTCAAGATTTACTTCTATTGTGCAGTTAAGTCTGCCCTGTGATATCTTCAAAGGAAGCTCAGCGGCGTTCGTTGAGATAAGCTTGATAGAATCAAGTTCTATTTCAAGGCCGTTGAAGTCCTTAGGATTTTCCTTAACGATACCCTTTACATTTACAAAGAAGCCTTCTCTCAGACCCTCGATAGAATCCTTGCAATTATCGGCAGAGTAAACTGTCTGTATAACGTCTCTCGAAGTTCTTACTACGATAAACGCAATGCTGCCCATGTTCTTTATTCTATGAACACAGCCTGAGAACTCAACTTCCTTGCCCATGTTAGCCTTAGCGTCAGCAATCATAAACTCTTTCTTTACGTCAGCCGTATCTATCATAAGCATTTTGCCGTCATTTTCAGGTACATACTTATCAGCGTTCTCATACTTTGTGAGCTTTGAAGTGTCGATAACGTTGTCCTTTACGTCCTCTTTCTTCTCATTGTCAGCAGCGGCACTTGCAGCGGCAGCTTTCAGCTTGCTTTCAAGAATTTCCTTGATTATCTTAGGTGTTGCAACGCCCTTGAGAGCCTTTGTACACTGACCCATGATAAAGCCGAATACCTTTGTTTCACCGTTCTTATACTGCTCTACCTGTGCGGCATTTGCGGCGAGTATCTCGTCAACGCCTGCCTCGACCTTTGCAGTATCTACAGTGATTATCATACCCTTGCTCTTTGCAATGTCCATAGGCTTGCCGCCCTCTTCTACCATTGCTCTGAACACGGTCTTAGCGTCGTTCTTTGATACCTTTTCAGTGTCAGCCATTTCAACCAGCTCAGCGAACTCCTCAGGAGTAAAGCTGATGTTGTTTATATCTATCTCACCCAGATTTACTCTTCTCATAAACTCGCCGAGAATGAACACAGCCACGCTCTTAGGATTGTTATATCTCTTAAGTGCATTCTCAAAGAAATCTGAGATTATCTTTGTTTGGATAAGCGTTTTTGCGTCTATCTCAGAAATACCGTATTCCTCAGTGTATCTCTTGAATCTGCTGCTTGGCATTTCAGGCAGCTTAGCCTTTATCTCATCAAGCTGAGCGTCTGTAAGGTTTACCTGAAGAATATCAGGCTCTGGGAAATAACGATAATCGTTAGCGTTTTCCTTTGTACGCATTGAAGTTGTCTTATCTCTGTTTGCGTTGTAACGTCTTGTTTCCTGAACGACCTTTTTGCCTGCTTCAAGAAGAAGCGCCTGTCTTTTTTCCTCATACTTGATAGCTCTGCCAACAGACTTGATAGAGTTGATGTTCTTTATCTCCGCACGAGTGCCGAACTCAGTAGCGTCAGGACGCATAAGAGAGATATTAACGTCACATCTCAGTGAGCCCTGCTCCATTTTACAGTCGCAAACGCCTGCATACTGTAAAAGCAGAGATATCTGCTCAACGAAAGCCATAGCTTCTTCTGCTGACGCTATATCAGGCTCAGTAACTATCTCGATAAGCGGGATACCGCATCTGTTATAGTCAGCCATTGAGATTCCGTTGAAAGCGTCATGAACGAGCTTACCGGCGTCTTCCTCAAGGTGGATATGGTTTATTCTGATGTTCTTCTTCTGACCGTTCACCTCGATAGGCACATATCCAGGACCTACGATAGGTCTGTAAAGCTGTGATATCTGATATGCCTTTGGCAGGTCAGGATAGAAGTAGTTCTTTCTGTCGAATACTGAAAACTTGTTGATACCGCAGTTAAGCGCATATCCTGCCTTTACAGCATACTCTACAGCCTGCTGATTGATGATAGGCAGAGTACCAGGCATACCTGTACATACAGGGCAGCATCTTGTATTTGGCGCACCGCCGAACTCAGCGGAGCAATTACAAAAGATCTTAGTTTTGGTAAGCAGCTCGGCGTGGATCTCAAGGCCGATGACCGTTCTCCATTTTTCCATTTGTCTTACCTCCCTTAAAGCTTTGGCGCAACAGGCTTGAAGCCCTTTTCGTATGCGTCGGCAGTCTTGATGATAGTTGCCTCGTCGAACTTTCTGCCTATAACAGACATACCGATAGGCATACCCTTGCTGTCATAGCCGCAAGGAGTTGATATTGCAGGCAGACCTGCGATATTTACTGTAACTGTGCATATATCAGCCTGATACATCTGAACAGGGTCGGAAGTCATCTCAGGGCTGTATGCAACAGCAGGAGTTGTCGGCGTAAGAATAACGTCGCACTTCTCGAATATATCGTTGTATTCTTTTCTTATAAGCTGTCTGAGAGCCATTGCTTTTCTGTAGTAAGCGTCATAATATCCGCTTGACAGGCAGTAGTTTCCAAGAAGTATTCTTCTCTTTACTTCCTCGCCGAAGCCCTCTGAACGTGACTTGATTATAAGCTCCTCATAGCTGTCGGCTGTGAGCGTTCTGTGACCATACTTGATACCGTCATATCTTGACAGGTTAGATGCAGCCTCAGCGCAGGCAAGAAGATAATAACAAGGAACAGCATACTTAAGCGACGGCATTGAACACTCGATAAGCTCAGCGCCCATTGCCTTATATTCCTCAGCAGCCTTTAAAACGGCAGCCTTTACCTCATCATTGATGCCCTCTGCATAGAACTCCTTAGGGAGTGCTATCTTCATGCCCTTCATTGACTCGCCTATCTTTGCGGTGAAGTCAGGCACTTCAAGCTTTGAGCTTGTGCCATCATGGAAGTCATAACCGCATATCTCGTTAAGGAGTATAGCACAGTCATGAGCGTCAAGACCGATAGAGCCTATCTGGTCAAGAGATGAAGCGAAAGCCACAAGACCAAATCTTGAAACTCTGCTGTATGTTGGCTTGATACCTGTTACGCCGCAGAAAGCAGCAGGCTGTCTGATAGATCCGCCTGTATCAGTACCAAGAGCAACAGGTGCAAGTCCCGCAGCGACAGCCGCAGCAGATCCGCCTGATGAGCCGCCAGGTACACGGTCAAGATCATAAGGATTCTTTGTCTTTGCAAAAGCGGAGGTCTGTGTAGAGCCTCCCATTGCGAACTCGTCCATGGAAGTCTTGCCGAGCATTACGATATTCTCAGCGTCGAGCTTTTCCATAACAGTCGCATTATAAGGCGGAACAAAGTTTTCAAGCATTTTTGACGCACAGGTGGTCTTTACGCCCTCTGTACAAATATTGTCCTTTACTGCCACAGGTATTCCTGTGAGAGCCTTTGCTTCGCCCTTATCGATAACGCCCTGAGCCTTTTCAGCCTGTTCCAGAGCCTTTTCCTCAGTAACAGTGATAAAGCTCTTTACCTTATCGTCATATTTCTTTATTCTCTCAAAATATGTCTGTGCAAGCTCTTTAGCGGAAATTTCCTTACTGTCAAGAGCCTTACGCATATCACGGATTTTCATTGAAGAAACGTCCAAATTTCACACTACCTTCCTGTTAAATTTACTCTACGACCTTAGGCACTACAAAGCAGTTGTTTGTATTCACTGCATTTGAAAGGACCTTTGAAGTAGGCATAGATTCGATGACCTCGTCTTTTCTCAGATCGTTGAGGTAAACATCATGATTGTCCTTGAGATCGTCATAGGTAATGTCGATTTCCTTTACGGTATCCATAAGATCAATAATATCAGTCATCTGCTCGGCTGTGGCTGCAAGCTCTTTATCGGAATATTCCAGCTTGCTAAGCTCTGCCAGATACTTGACCATGTTCAAATCCATATATAATCCCTGACCTTTCTTAATATTAAGGCAACGCCTTAGGTGCAAAAATACACCAATTCAATTTAATATTATACTACATCTCATACTATTTTGCAAGCAAAAATCACATAAATTCCGATTTTTTTAATATTTGCTCGCCAAACGCCAAAAAACAGCAAGACCCACAGAGAAATTCCCTGTGGATCTAAGCACCATTACTTATTATTCTTTGTATATTTATCGAAAATATCAGTGAAATCAAATGTTGCGAAATAGTCAGCTGGAGTTTCGGCACGTCTTATCATATCGAATGAGCCGTCCTCATGGAGAAGTATCTCAGCTGAGCGGAGCTTTCCGTTGTAGTTGTAGCCCATCGAGAAGCCGTGTGCGCCTGTGTCGTGGATAACGATGATGTCGCCTGTGTCTATCTCAGGCAACATTCTGTCGATCGCAAACTTATCGTTGTTCTCGCAAAGACCACCAGTTACGTCATACTTGTGGTCGCATGGAGCGTTCTCCTTGCCAAGAACTGTAATGTGATGATATGAACCGTACATAGCAGGACGCATAAGGTTGCAGGCACAAGCGTCAAGACCAACATACTCCTTATAAGTATGCTTATGATGTGTGCAGGTAGCAACGAGATGACCGAACGGAGCAAGCATATATCTGCCAAGCTCTGTGAAGATAGCAACGTCACCAAGACCAGCAGGAACCATTATATCCTCAAATGCCTTGCGAACGCCCTCGCCGATAGCGAAGATATCGTTCTGTGGCTTGTCAGGCTCATATGCTATGCCAACACCGCCTGAAAGGTTTACGAACTTGATGTCTGCACCCGTCTTTTCATGAAGCTCAACAGCAAGCTCAAAAAGTATTCTTGCAAGCTTTGGATAATAAGCGTTTGAAACAGTGTTTGAAGCAAGGAAAGCGTGAAGTCCGAAATGCTTTGCGCCTTTCTGCTGAAGTACCTTGAAACCCTCAAAAAGCTGCTCTCTTGTGAAGCCGTACTTAGCCTCGCCAGGGTTGTCCATTATCTGAGTTTCTATCTCGAAATGTCCGCCCGGATTGAAACGGCAGCAGATAGTTTCAGGAATACCGCAAAGGTCGTCAAGATAATCTATGTGAGTGAAATCGTCAAGGTTGATATAAGCGCCAAGCTCTCTTGCCTTGAGAAAATCCGCCTTTGGAGTTACGTTTGAAGAAAACATGATGTCGCTTCCGCTGAATCCGCAGCAGTCGCTCATCATAAGCTCAGTAAGAGAAGAACAGTCAACGCCGCAGCCCTCTTCCTTGAGTATTTTCAAAATGAATGGGTTAGGGGTAGCCTTTACAGCGAAATACTCTTTAAAGCCTTTGTTCCAGCTAAATGCCTTGTAAAGATCTCTTGCTCTCTGTCTGATACCCTTTTCGTCGTAGATATGAAAAGGTGTAGGATACTGCTTGATTATCTCCTCAGCCTTTTCCTTGGTTATAAATGGTGTTTTCATTATATATCAATCCTTCTGCAAATAATATATTTTATAAAAATACATATTTATCATACCATTTTAATACGGATTAGTCAAGTGAAATATCTGATTTTAAGAAATAAAATACGCTTTATTGTCATTTTTCAATACAGCCACACCACTGTCACACCCATTTTAGTAAAAAAAGCACAAAGCACACAGCCGTAAAAGCCGTGTGCTTTGCATATAAAAGCCTGCTTTATGAAGCCTGATCAAACTGGCTGTTATAAAGCTCGGCATAAAATCCACCCTTTGCCATAAGGGTTTCATGGTTTCCGCTTTCGATAACGTCGCCGTCACGCATAACAAGTATCAGGTCTGCGTTTTTGATAGTCGAAAGTCTGTGTGCGATAACAAAGCTCGTTCTGCCCTTTGTGAGCTTATCCATTGCCCTTTGGATAAGAAGCTCCGTTCTCGTATCGACAGAAGATGTTGCTTCATCAAGTATGAGCATAGGCGCATTCTGGAGCATTGCCCTTGCGATAGTGAGAAGCTGTTTCTGTCCTGCGGATATTGCCACGCTTTCAGAAAGCACTGTATCAAAGCCCTCAGGGAGCGTGTGAACGAACTTATCAAGACCGCAGGCTTTGCACACTCTTTCAAGGGACTCGTCGCTTATGCCCTCCATGTTGTAAACAAGGTTTTCTCTCACAGTGCCCTCAAAAAGCCATGTGTCCTGCAAAACCATGCTGAACATATTGTGGACAGTTTCACGGCTGAGCTGTGAGATAGGAGTGCCGTCTATGGAGATACTTCCACTGTTTATCTCAAAAAATCTCATAAGCAGATTTACCATTGTGGTCTTGCCTGCACCAGTCGGTCCAACGATAGCCACCTTCTGACCTGCCTTTACCTCTGCGGAGAAGTTCTTTATTATCACCTTGTCATGAGTATCAGGATAGCTGAAACGAACATTTTCAAAGCTTACGTTGCCCTTTACATCAGGAACTTCACTGCTCTTTCCGCTCTCGTCTGAAAGTTCCTCGCTTTCGATAAAGTCAAATATTCTCTGAGCTGAGGCGGAAGCTGTCTGCATATTTGTCATGCCCTGAGCTATCTGACCAAGAGGTGATGTGAAAAGTCTTACATAAAGAATGAACGATATTATTACGCCGAATGTGATAGTGCCGTTAAGGGCGAGCATTGAGCCGAAAACGCATACTGCAACGTATGCAAGATTGCCGATAACGTTCATAAGCGGCTGCATTATGCCTGACAGAAACTGTGACTTCCAGTTTGCGTTGTATACAGCTTCGTTAAGTCCGCCAAAATGTTTCTTTACATTATCTGCTCCACGGGATATCCTTACTACCTCGTGACCTGAATACATCTCCTCAACATAGCCGTTGAGCTTACCAAGGCTTTCCTGTCTGTCAAGGAAGTATCTCTGGGACTTTGACATTATGAAAACTATCAGGAAAAGTCCGAAGAATGTGATGAACAGTGAGATGAGTGCAAGTCGCCATTCTGTAACGAACATCATTATAAGACAGCCCACAAACTGTGCCGCTGCACTGATTATGGTCGGAAGACTGTTTGTAAGACCCTGTTGTAAAGTTGATACATCATTTGTGATACGGCTGAGTATATCACCCTGTGAATGTGAGTTGAAATACTTCTGTGGAACGCAGTTTATCTTTCTTGAAAGGTCGCTTCTCATTCTGTATGACATTTTCAGGGTGACTGTCGCCATTATATACTGCTGAATAAAGGTAAAAAGCGAGCTTGAAATATATATCGCTCCAAGGAAAATTCCTACCCTTGCCACCGCTTTAAGGTCAATGCCTGTCATAAGTCCGTCTGCTATAAGGTCGGTTATCTCGCCCACCTTGTCAGGTCCTATGATAGTCAGCACCGCACCAAGCGCCGCAAGAACCAATGCCACGGCAACGATACCTACACTGCCTTTCATATACTCTATTATTTTTTTCATAGCGGACGCCATTTCGCCCTTACTAGCCTTTTCGTATTTTCTCATTGTGAAGTCCCCCTTTCTATGCAAGCTCTGCCGCACTTAGCTGTGAAAGTGCTATCTCTTTGTATACGTTGCAGTTTTTCATAAGCTCCTCATGAGTACCCATGCCCACGGCTTCGCCACGGTCAAGGACTATTATCTTGTCTGCATGACGTATAGTGCTTATTCTCTGTGCAACGATTATCTTAGTTGTGTCCCCAAGCTTCTCGTTAAGACCCTCTCTGAGCTTTGCGTCTGTCTTGTAATCAAGGGCTGAGAAAGAATCATCAAATACAAGTATCTCAGGCTTTCTTGAAAGCGCTCTTGCAATAGACAAACGCTGCTTCTGTCCGCCTGAAACGTTTCTGCCCATTTGAGATATCATATGCTCTGTGCCGTCAGGAAGCTTATCCACAAACTCCTCCGCCTGAGAAAGCTCGATAGCGTTTTTAAGCTCATCGTCTGTTTCAGGTGCATCGCTTTCGCCGAAAAATACGTTTTCTCTTATACTGCCTGCAAAAAGCACAGCTTTCTGTGTGACATATCCAAGCTTGTCATAAAGGGTGTCAAACTTATAGTCCTTAACGTTCACGCCGTCCACAAGGACTTCGCCCTCTGTTGCGTCATAAAATCTTGGTATAAGGCTTATAAGCGTTGTCTTGCCGCTTCCTGTTGCACCGATTATGGCAAGGGTCTGACCCTTGTTTATCTTGAAGCTTATATTGCTCAGCTCGTCCTCAGAGGCATGAGGATATCTGAAAGAAACGTTTTTAAATTCCACAGTACCCTGCTCTCTTCCCTCGCTGACGCTGCCCTCTTTTATGTTCACGTCACGCTCAAGCACTTCGTTGATACGCTCTGCTGAGACCTGAGCCGCAGGCAACATCATGAATATCATAACGAGCATCATAAATGACATTACAACGTATGTGGCATATGTGCTGAAAACAACAACGTTGCTGAAAAACGTTATCCTGTCCTGAACAGCCGTCAGGGCTATCTGCTGGATAAGCACTGCACCAAGCCAGTAGATAGCAAGGGTCAGACCATTCATTCCGATATTCATAACTGGCATCATAAGTGCGAACATTCTCTGGTTTTTAAGCTGTGTGTTCATCATATCCTTGCTTGGAACATCGAACTTGTCGTTCTGATATTTCTCAGCATTGAAAGCATGGACAACGTTTATGCCTGTGAGATTTTCTCTTGCCACACGGTTTATTTTATCAGTTAGCTTCTGAACGATACGGAATCTCGGTATGCAGGTCGCCATAACTGCAAGAACGAATACGCATATCACCACAACGAACGCCGCAGTCACCGCTGAAAGCTCCCAGCTCTTGCCAAGTATCTTTATAACAGCCCAAACCGCCATGATAGGAGATTTTATTATCATCTGCAAGCCCATTGATATTATCATCTGTATCTGTGTGATGTCGTTTGTTGTCCTTGTTATAAGGCTCGGTATGGAAAAGTCCTGCATCTCCTCGCTGCCCATATCCATAACATGGTTGAACAGCTTTTCTCTTATTGTGTAGCTGAATCCTGAGGCAGTCTTTGCGGAAAGATAGCCGCAGACGATAGCAAGAGCGGCACTTGCAAGGGTACAGCCAAGCATTTTAAGTCCGACGTTCAGGATATCGGAAGTTTCACTGCCTGCCGTGTTGAGCATCATGGTCAGGTCAGTCATATAGTCAGGCAGCGTCAGGTCAAAATACACCTGTCCCAGCACCAGAAGTGCACAGAGAACAGCCATAAGCACCTCACGCTTGCCCATCTTTTTAAGCAGTTTTATCATAGTTGCTACCTCCTTCTACAAACATTCTTTAAGAATGCTGTCTATATTGTCGCTAACGATATGCAGGCATTTTCTGAAATGCGCCATGTCATCGTCCGAAAAGCCAGCGATAAGCTTTTGTGCAAACTTTTTCTGCAGCTCTCTGCCCTCTTTTATAACAGGCTGAGCCTTTTCTGTGCAGACCAGACGGCATTTTCTTCTGTCGCCCTTTACCGCCTGCCTTTCAACAAAGCCTGCTTCCACAAGCTTTTCTACATGGAAAGACACAAGTGCCGCCTTGATATTCCTATATCTACACACATCACCCGCTGTGTTGAACTCAGGATTGTTCGCAAGGAACATGAGCACGTCAAGCGCCGTCTTTGGCATATCGAGCTTTTTACAAAGGGGCTGCATGACTTTTTCATATGCTTCTGCAAGCTTCTTTGAATGATCGAACATATGCGTTGCTGTTGTCATATTATCGTTCATTGTCAAACCTCCAATATTAGATATTTCAATTTTGTACAATCTAATATTAACACTTTCCCATATGCTATTCAATGAACATTTTGTAAATTCAGCTTCTTACAATGTCATTTTTGTAATAATGCAACAAAAATCAAATATATGGACTATTATATTTGTACAGCAATAAAACCGCCCTCTCCGCTATTGCAATAAAGGGAGAAATGTGTTATAATAACGATGTATGGGCAGAGTATTCGCTCTGCTTCACCTTTTAAGAAAGGAAAGTGGTGCAAAATGGATATTGTAAAAGGCGATATTCTTGTAATGAAGAAAAGTCACCCCTGCGGCAGTAACAGAATGATAGTTCTGCGCTCAGGCATGGATTTCAAGCTGCGCTGCGAGGGCTGCGGACGAGAGTTCATGATAGTACGCAGCAAAGCCGAAAAGAACGTAAAAACTATTATCAGAGAGGCTGAGTCATAGCTATTCTCGCAATTTATGATATATAACAAATGTATGATATGAAATAAAAACGACAGGAGAATATAACTATGTTTGAAAAACTCAAAGCACTCGAAGATAAATTCAATGAAATAAACGAAAAGCTCATGCAGCCTGAAACTGTAAACAACACTTCACTGTATACGAGCCTTATGAAAGAATACAAGACACTTACGCCGATAGTTGAAAAGTTCGGCGAATACAAAAAGGCAAAGGCTGCCAATGATGAAGCTTTGGAACTTCTTGACGCAGGCGGAATGGATAAGGACTTCAAGGAAATGGTGCAGATGCAGCTTGAGGATTCCAAGGAAGATATGGCTAAGCTTGAAGAAGAGCTTAAGCTTCTCCTGCTGCCGAAAGACCCTAACGATGAGCGTAACGTCATCATAGAGATAAGAGGCGGAGCAGGCGGTGAGGAAGCTGCGCTGTTTGCAGGCTCTCTTTATAGAATGTATTCAATGTATGCCGCTTCAAAGGGCTGGACCATAGAAGTCATGAACGCCAACGAAACAGAGCTTGGCGGCTATAAGGAAATAACTTTCAGCGTGTCAGGCGATGGAGCTTATTCAAGACTTAAATACGAAAGCGGAGTACACAGGGTTCAGCGTGTGCCTGAAACTGAGTCACAGGGCAGAGTACACACATCTACCGTTACAGTTGCCGTGCTTCCAGAGGCTGATGAGGTGGAGCTTGACCTGAATGAAGAAAAAGACCTGAAAATAGACGTTTTCCGTTCATCAGGAGCAGGCGGACAGCACATCAACAAGACATCTTCCGCTATCAGAATAACTCACCTGCCTACAGGCATGGTAGTTGAGTGTCAGGACGAGCGTTCACAGTTCAAGAACAAGGAAAAGGCTCTGAAAGTTCTCCGTTCAAGACTGCTTGACCAGAAAGTTCAGGCACAGAATAAGGAGATCGCAGACAACAGACGTTCACAGGTAGGAACAGGCGACCGCTCCGAGAGAATAAGAACCTACAACTATCCTGAGGGAAGAATTTCCGACCACAGAATCGGTCTTACTATCTACAGACTTGAACAGGTGCTTAACGGCGCACTTGATGAAATAATCGACGCACTTGCAACAGCCGATCAGGCTGCCAAGCTTGCAAGTCAGGAAGAAGAATAAAAAATGTTTGACACAAAAATACTGGACACTGACGAGGACAGCATAGCATATGCCGCAAAGCTGCTCTCACAGGGTGAAGTCGTTGGTATGCCGACGGAAACGGTATATGGTCTTGCGGCGAACGCTTTTGATGAAGCGGCTGTAAGAAAAATATTCGCAGCAAAGGGCAGACCTGCCGACAATCCTCTAATAGTGCATATATCTGACATTTCTCAGCTTGAGGGGCTTGTGGATAAGATACCGCCCCTTGCTGTAAAGTGCGCAGAAAAATTTTGGGCAGGACCTCTCACCATGATAATGCCAAAATCTGAAAAAATACCAATGGTAACGAGCGGAGGACTTGACACAGTGGGCATAAGAATGCCGTCACATAAGGTGGCAAGAGCGCTTATCTCAGCCTGCGGCTTCCCTATCGCCGCACCGTCGGCAAACCTTTCAGGAAGCCCGTCGCCTACAACAGCACAGCACGTCCTTAACGATATGCACGGCAGGATACCTGCCATAATAGACGGCGGAGCTTGCGGAGTGGGTGTTGAATCAACTGTTATAAGCTTTGAAGGCGAGGACGGAATAAGACTTCTCAGACCGGGATTTATCTCAGCCGAGGATCTTATGGAGATCACCCCGAACGTTCTTATCGACAAGGGCGTTTTGGAAAAGCTGGGTGAGAATGTAAAAGTCCGCTCCCCTGGTATGAAATACAAGCACTATGCCCCAAAGGCTGATGTGACTATCATTGACAGCAGTCTTGAGGCTTTCAGAGAATATGTGAAAACTCACGCTGACAATGACACCACTCTTATGGTGTTCACTGACAGCGATTGCGAGGGGCTTGATATACCCCACATCTGCTATGGCGCAAATGACGAGGAACAAGCCAAAGAGCTTTTTGACGTTCTCAGAGAACTTGACATTATAGGTGCAAAGAAAGTCTATGCACGCTGTCCTAACAAAGACGGCGTGGGGCTTGCAGTGTATAACCGACTTTTAAGAGCCGCAGGTTTTCAGGTGGTGAAACTGTGAAAAAAACAGTAGTAGGGCTTACAGGTCAAAGCGGTGCAGGCAAGACAACTATTTCGGACGCTTTCAGAGAAAATGGCTTTGAGATAATAAACTGCGATATAGTCGCAAGAGAAGTCACACAGGCAGGGAACGAATGCTGTAAAGAACTTGCAAAGATCTTCCCAGACTGTTTTGACGACGGCTTTGCCCTTGACAGGCGAAAGCTCGGGGAGATAGTTTTTTCAGATAAGAATAAGCTTCAAATGCTCAATGATACCATATACCCTTTTATAAACAAGCTTATTGACGAAAAGATAAACGCCACAGAGAGCGAGTTTGTTCTTCTTGACGCACCAACCCTTTTTGAAGCAGGTGCGGATAAGCTTTGCAGTGTTATCGTAAGCGTTGTGGCAGACTTTGGCATAAGGCTTGAAAGGATAACCAAAAGGGACGGCATTTCGGCGGAGCTTGCAAAAAAGCGTTTTTCTTCTCAGCATACTATGGAATTTTTCAAGGCTCACAGCGATTTCGTCATTGAAAACAACGGCTCTGTGAATGACACATTCCAAAAGACCTGTGAGGTCATAGAAACAATAAAGGAAAGATATAATGGCGGCTAATGGAAAAAACAGCAGGCGTAAAAAGAAAAGGCACATAAAAAAAGGTCCCGTACTCATAGCAGTCATACTTCTGCTTTGCGGTATAGGCTGGCTCACATATCTTTATCACGAGCAGATAATCAACAAGGCAAAGGATATTCCGAACTCTTTTTCATATCCTACAGATTATGAGGAGTATGTAATAAGATACAGCACCAAGTACAAGTGCGACCCTGTGCTTGTGTTCTCTGTAATAAAAGTGGAAAGCGGCTTTAATAAGGACGCTGTTTCATCAGTGGGTGCCAGAGGTCTTATGCAGCTTATGGAGGACGCATACGATTGGATAAAATATCGACTTGACGATCAGCGTGACAACACCTATGACGATATGTTCGACCCTGAACTTAATATCCAATATGGCACATATTATCTCAGCTATCTTATGGAAAAGTATGACGGCTCTGTAGAGCTGACAGCGGCGGCATATCACTGCGGAATGAATCTTGTTGACAGTTGGATAGAAAACGGCACTGTTGACCCTGACAATTTCAAAGTCAGCGACATACCTGACGAAAATGACCAGACTTCAAACTATGTGCGCAAGATACGCAAAGCCTATGACAATTATAAGGATATACTCAGCAGTCATGGGGATATTACAGAAAACAGTTAAGCAAAACCATGCGCAGGGGCGAACAGTGTCCGCCCATTGTAACGCAGTTTCAATAAGAATACATTAAAAGGAGGACTTTACAATGGATAACAAGAAGAAAGAAAAGTCCGAGGGCGAAAAGCTTGCAGAAAAGCTTCTTTCGGATAAGAAAAACGGTGGACTTCGCCTTAGCGAAGAAAAGCTCAAAAAGGCAGACAAGTTCTGCGAGGGCTATAAAAGCTTTCTGAACACTGCAAAGACAGAGCGTGAGGCTGTTATCGAGGCAGTGGCTCAGGCTGAAAAAGCAGGCTTCAAGCCTTATGAAAAGGGCAAGAAGTATGACGCCGGCGACAAGTTCTATTTTGTAAACAGAGGAAAGGCTATCATACTTACAGTTATGGGCAAGGACGGTCTTGACAAGGGTATCAGACTTGCTGCCGCTCATATCGACTCGCCACGTCTTGACCTTAAGCAGAACCCACTTTACGAGGACAAGGAACTTTGCCTGTTCAAGACACACTATTACGGCGGCATAAAAAAATATCAGTGGACAACTGTTCCAATGTCACTTCATGGCGTTGTTATAAAGGCTGACGGTGAAAGCGTTACAGTAAATATCGGCGAGGACAAGGACGACCCTGTTTTCTGCGTAACTGATATCCTGCCGCACCTTGCAGACGCTCAGATGAAAAGACCTGCTCCACAGCTCATCAAGGGCGAGGAGCTTAATCTGCTCATAGGTTCAAGACCATTCAGAGATGACGCTGTTTCAAACAAGGTAAAACTCAACATAATGGCTATCCTTAACGAGAAATACGGCATCGTAGAGGACGATTTCGTTTCCGCAGAGCTTGAAGCTGTTCCAGCATTCAAGGCACAGGACGTTGGCTTTGACAGAAGCATGGTAGGCTCTTATGGTCAGGACGACAGAGTTTGTGCATACACAGCTTTGCAGGCTATCCTCAAATGCAAAGACCCTAAAAAGACCTGCATGACCATACTCACAGACAAGGAAGAAACAGGAAGTGACGGCAACACAGGACTTAACAGCTCATATCTGCCATACTTCATTGCTGACCTTGCAAAGGTATACGGACTTGAGGGCAGAAACGTTATCTCTGCTTCCGAGTGCCTTTCAGCAGACGTAAATGCGGCATATGACCCAACATTCTCAGAGCCGTTCGAGATAAGAAACTCATCACAGATAAATTACGGCGTTGTTGCCACAAAATTCACAGGCGCAAGAGGCAAGTCAGGCACTTCCGATGCTTCTGCTGAGTTTGTGGGCAGAGTAAGAAAGCTCTTTGACGAACACAACATCGTTTGGCAGACAGGCGAGCTTGGCAAGGTCGACGGCGGCGGTGGAGGAACTGTCGCACAGTATATCGCAAACCTTGACATGAACGTTATCGACGTTGGCGTACCAGTGCTTTCAATGCACGCACCATTTGAGATAACTTCGAAGATAGACACTTATATGGCATATAAGGCTTTCTCAGTTTTCTTTGCTGACTAATTTGATATCAAATAAGCATATCCGCTTTCCCATTTCGGGAAGGCGGATCTTTTTTTGTCCCCATTGCGACAATTTTTCCATCCAAGCAGTGCTATCATAATATCAAAGGGAGGAACGCCATGAAAATTTACATAGATATACTCCTTGTGACAAACGCCATTATGACGCTTATCATGCTGGAAGCGGCAGGCAGGATATGTCACAAGGTCATAAGTCCGCTGCGGCTGTTGACAGCTTGCTCAGTAGGAGGACTTTCGTCGCTTGTTATGGCTATAGACAGCAGAGGATATTTCACTGCCGTTGTTATCGTGATGATAAAACTTTCCTGCACTGCACTCACAGTGCTTATAGCCTTTGGGTGTAAAGACCCTTGGCAACTACTTCGATACTTTATCATATACTGTGCAGTGGACGCAGTTTTCACGGGTATAGTGGTGACCCTTTGGCAGATATCAGGGAGCAAGGTGATTTTTTTCAGAAACCTCACTGTGTATTTTGACATCTCTCTATTTAAGCTTGCCCTTGCCTGCGGTATAGCATATGGTCTGCTCTGTCTTTATGAGAACATCACACGCAGGTGTTTCAACAGGGTCGCAAAATACGAAGCCATATACGAAAATGGTGGCTGTATAGTGAAAGTTCCTGCCATATGCGACAGTGGGAACAGGCTTTGCGACAGCTTCACAGGCACGCCAGTAGTGGTTTTCTGCTGTGACAGGCTTTTCTATCACTACGACCTTGACCGTGACGAGCCTGACCCTCTAAGCGGTTTCAGGCTTATCCCCTGCTCTACTGTCAGCGGTGAGGGAATTATCCACATAACCGCCGCAGGGAGCGTAAAGATAATCGACGATAAAGACCGTGTACACAACGTCAGATGCTATGTGGGCATAAAGCCCTCGCTGAACGGAAAATCACGGGCTATATTCAACCCCGCATTGCTGGGATAATACAGGAGGAATACAAATGACCACACTTAAAACACTTGCTCTAGGGCTGAACAGATTTTTGAGCCGTTTGTTTTCAGACGGACCCGAAACTATAGATTACCTAAATGGTGCAGATTCGTTACCGCCGCCCCTAAACAAAGAGGAAGAGAAAAAAGCCTTTGAGCTTCTTGAAACAGACCCGAAAAAAGCCCGAGAACTGCTTATCGTGCATAATCTCAGGCTTGTGGTATATATAGCAAAGAAGTTTGAGTCAACAGGCACAGGCATAGAGGATCTTATCTCAATAGGCTCTATAGGGCTGATAAAGGCGGTGAACACCTTCTGTCCTGATAAAAACATCAAGCTTGCGACCTATGCTTCACGGTGCATAGAAAACGAGATACTTATGTTTCTTAGAAAATCAAATCAGTATAAAAATGAAATATCCATAGACGAACCGCTGAATGTTGACTGGGACGGCAACGAACTGCTTTTATCCGATATTCTAGGCACCGATGACGACACCGTGAACAAGGGCATAGAAAGCGAAGTTGAGAAACAGCTTCTTCTGGAGGAGATCGAAAAGCTCTGCCCTCGTGAAAAGCAGATAATGAAAATGCGATTCGGGCTTTCAGGCAAAAAAGAAATGACCCAAAAGCAGGTCGCTGATGAAGTCGGTATATCCCAATCCTACATATCAAGACTTGAAAAGCGGATAATAAAATCCATACGGCGAAATTTAGAAAAAATATGCTGATTAAAAAACTGGCGAACACGCAAAATGTTCACCAGTTTTTATGTTATATGGGATAATTTTGTTTTCACAGCAGTGTAATTCTTCTCAGAAATAGGGATCACCTTGCCATATGTAAGCTCTATTCTGTAACGGCTTATACGGCTTACATATTCAGGATTTACAAGATAATTTTCATGACAGCGCACAAACATATCCCTATATCGTCTTTCAAACACCTTAAGGCTCTGCACTGATTCAAATGAGCCGTCAATGGTATATATGACGCAGTGACTGCCACTGCTTTCAACATAAGCTATCCATGACCTATCCAGAAAAACAAGCGACCTGTCTACGCCATTTACTATCACTCTCTTTGTACGCCTTTCACCTGAACAGACATTTTTCTTGTATATTTCTTCATAATGTACAGGATATATCCTGTCACGTTCATCATATTTAATGGCATTGGAAATGTGACAAAGCTTTATTTTTTCCTCGCCGTTCTCACTCACCCATGAAAACTGTATCCTTTGATCTGCTCTCCCAACACTGCTGTCAGGCCAAATCGTATCCAAAATGAAAAACATTATGACCTCGCAGGAACATTCCGTAAGACCTATGGAAAACACCTTTAGGTCGCTGAGCACAAATTCAAGCTCGTGTTCTTCTTGCGAAAAAGCATCAACAAGCGCCTTTCTGGTGCGTATCACATGCTTCTCAGCAGGACCTATCCACAGAATGTCTTCATGACAGGCATTAAGAAAGCTGTCTATCTCGTTATTGTAGTACTTAGTGAGAATATCGGCTGAACGTGTTTCAAGAACTCTATATTCCATGAAATCAAATCCTCCGTTTGCTGAATTAATTTGTACATTTTTTATTGTTTCTTTTATTATACGACATTTTTATCATTTTGTCAATAATACTGACACAATTTCATTTTCGCAAAATTTCGACAGATAAACTATGTATAAATTCTTCAGAAGTTTTATTGTATTTTTAAAGCATATGTGATATACTTAGACCATACGATAAATGAAAGGAGAAGATATCTTGGCGATAGATAGATTTTATGCGGTGATACCCGCTTATGAGCCTGATGAAAAAATGCTGGCTGTTATTGACGATATATCTTCATTGACCGATTTTCATATAATTGTCATTAATGACGGCAGCGGCAAGGATAAGCTGCCGATTTTTGCCGAAGCCGCAAAAAAAGCCATAGTTCTCACCCATGAGGTAAACAAAGGCAAGGGGCGTGGCATAAAAACCGCACTTGAATACATAAAAGAACATGAAGCCGACACTGTGGGCATCGTCATTGCAGACGCAGACGGACAGCACAAGGTGGAGGATATAATAAGGGTGTCGGAAGCCCTGAAAAGCTCCCCTGACAAGCTTATTATGGGTTGTCGCAGATTTTCGGGAAAGATACCACTGCGAAGCAAATTCGGCAACAACATCACAAAATTCGTTTTCTCATTTGCCGCAGGAGTAAAGGTAAGCGACACGCAGACGGGCTTGCGTGGCTTTTCCTCAAAGCTCATACCTTTTATGCTGTCGGTAAACGGTGACAGATATGAGTTTGAGATGAATATGCTACTTGAATGTGCAAGAGAAGGCATAAGATTCTATGAAGTGCCTATCGAAACAGTTTACCTTGGCAAAAACGAGTCATCACATTTTAATCCTATCAAAGACTCATGGAGGATATACAAGGATATACTGAAATTCTCATGCTCATCACTTCTTAGCTTCTGCGTGGACTATATTTGCTACAGCATTTTCGCAATGATAAGCGGGAGCGTAGCGTTTTCTAACATATGTGCAAGAGTGATAAGCTCCATTTTCAACTTTTCGATGAACAAAAAATTCGTCTTTAAAAATAAGGAAGGCATTGCAAAGACAGCCGCAAAATACTTTCTGCTTGCCGCATTAATACTAGCTGCAAACACAATAATGCTAGAGCTATGTGTGAAATATCTCATACACAACAAATATATCAGCAAAATACTTATAGAAGTGCTGCTTTTCTTTATAAGCTGGGCGGCGCAAAAAAGTTTCGTTTTCAGAAAGAGGGAAAGAAAAATTGACGGATAAGACAAAAAAGCCAATGCCTATCTGGGCAATGATCATAACGGACGTTGTGCTTACAGCGGCAGCGATAGGCGTGTTCATGCTTTTTGACTACGTTATGCCGCAAAGTTCAGGAGTAAAGGGAGAAGTGATCGCAACAGTTGACAGCTCCGCAGAGGGTAGCTTCACCCTGCCAAATGCGGCTGACAACTCGCAGGAAGAAAGCACAGCACAGGACGATAGCGAGCCTGCAGTTACCACCGCTCCGCAAACTGAAACTGCTACCACTACCCTGCGTACTGAGCAGACGAACCGCAGAAACTGGGGCAATCAGGACACTGCCGACTATCGTTCAGACCAGAACGCTATAAGCAGTATAACAAACGGTGCCATAACATCTGAGGAGCTTGGCTCGGCTTCAACTGACAATGCTCAGGTGACAGTATACAAAAAATCTATCGGCGAGAGCAGCAACAAGATAACCTATTTTGTGGCTGATGTTTATGTCACAAGCGCAAGCGAGATAAAAGCCGCCTTTGCAAACGGAGAATTCGGTAAGAACATCAAGGACTCAGTATTCAGTATGGCGGTGGAAAACAAAGCTCTTTTCGCCATAAACGGTGATTTCTATGGTAATTCGGAACGCAGTATCGTTATAAGAAACGGTATAAAATACCGTGATGATGTCAACGACGCAGACGTGTGCGTACTGTTCACAGACGGCACAATGCAGACCTACTCCCCGTCTGAATATGACAGCGACGCTGTTATAGCAAAAGGTGCATGGCAGGCTTGGAACTTTGGTCCTGCGCTTCTTGACGGAAGTGGCAACGTTCTTGAAACGTTCAACACAACAAAATATCTCAACAGTGCAAATCCACGTTCAGCTATCGGCTGTGTGTCGGCAGGCCACTATATTTTCGTGACAGTTGACGGCAGAAACGAAGGCTACTCAAAGGGCGCAACTCTCAGCGAGCTTGCGGCTATCATGAGCGATGAGGGCTGTATGTCTGCGTTCAATCTTGACGGTGGAAAGTCCGCTATGATGTACTTCAACAAAAGCATTGTGAACGCTCCTGACGGCGGTGGACGTGACCTCAGCGACATTATCTATATAGGAGGATAAAAATGAAAAGACTAAGCAAAATTCTCCCACATATCACGATAATACTTGCGGGAATGTTCATTGTATTCTGGATATTGGATATACTCAACCCTACAATGAATTTCATAAACAGAAAAATATCCAACAAGCTTCTGCTGGCATTTTGCATATCAGCCATAATAACAGCGATACTAGCGGTCTACTATCAGCGCAAGAGCGACAGAAAAGAATAGAACTAATGCAGAGTCACACGGCTCTGCATTTTTTATGGTCAGATTTTCCTGAAAAATATCTGTATAGTTCCTGATCGAAAGGTAATAATTATATTATCACGGCAGCATAAAATGCTGCTTTTTAACAGGAGCGTGCGATGCAGTACAATAAAGTTGAGATAAGCGGAGTGAACACCAATGAGCTTAAAACACTGAAAGAATCGGAAAAGCTGGAGCTTTTGAAAAAAGCACATTCAGGTGACAAGAAAGCCCGTGAGGAGCTTATAAACGGCAATCTCAGGCTCGTGCTGAGTGTTTTGCAGAAGTTTGTGAGCCGAAGCGACTCCCCTGACGACCTTTTTCAGGTTGGTGTTGTGGGGCTTATCAAGGCGATAGATAATTTCGATACCTCTCTTGATGTGAAGTTTTCTACCTACGCTGTGCCTATGATAGCAGGAGAGCTTAGAAGATTTCTTCGTGATTTTCAACCCATGAGGGTGAGCCGTTCTCTCCGTGACCTTGCTTATAAAGCAATGCAGGCGAAAGAACAGCTCATATGTGAAAACCAGAAAGAGCCTACTGTTGAGCAGATAGCAGACACTATCACCGAAAAGCCTAGTCAGGTGGTCATTGCCCTTGAAGCCATAACCGACCCGGTTTCACTCTATGAGCCTGTGTATTCTGATAACGGCGATGCTCTTTATGTATTGGATCAGGTGAGCGACTCCTGTGACGATAAAAGCTGGCTTGAAGAGCTTTCATTGAAGCAAGCCATGAGCGAGCTTCAGCCTCGTGAACGTAATATACTATTCCTGCGCTTTTTCAAAGGACAAACTCAGGTGGAGGTAGCAAAAAATATTGGCATCTCTCAGGCACAGGTATCACGGCTTGAAAAAGGTGCATTGGAACACATCAAGAAAAGTATCTAACGTCTGTCGCAATACGTTAAATCGACATTTATGAATATTTTTGTTATATACAATTACAATAAGGTCACTTTTTTGAAACAATTCGATTAATAATGTGCCATTAAAGTTGCTTGTAGTCAAAAAATTTGATATAATAATATAGGAGTTATTATGTTAAATCGTCATAAGGGAGTTGAAGTGTATGCTGACTGATTATTCGATCCTTATTTCCGAGTCATATGACGGCCAGCATAAACTGTTGACCGAGGAACTGAAACGCAATGGTACAAAGGTCCATATATGCGGTGATACTGAAATAGAGCTTGAGATAGGTGCTGTAAAATATACTCCTGACGTTATCGTTATTGACTGCTGTAAGCTGGGATATAAAAAGCTTCTGCATTTTCGTGAGATACTTCACGAAAATGACATTCATCCCATAATATATAACATCTACACCTATGATGACACAGAAACGATCCGTATTCTTCTCGATTATGATGATATTCTGCACATACTTATGCCATACGACGCTAAGAACGTATGCCACTATATGCTTGACAAGCTAAAAAGGATACCTGTTGATCCTGATATTCTTAAACAGAATATTTCAAAGGAGATACATAGGATCATAACATCAACGGGCATAAACCGCAAGCATTCAGGATATGACCATATCTACTACATGATATTCCTTATTATATTCAAATATAGCGGTAATAAAGTGCAAATAGGCGAACTTTATAAGGACATTGAAAAACAATACGGAAAAAATACTGCGGCTATTGAACGCTCAACAAGAAGTGCTATAGTTTCAGGCTGGGAAAAAATGAAGCCTGTGGATAAGCAAATGCTTTTTGAAAGTTGCCTTACTAACGGAACAAAGCCTACAAATGCAATGTACATAAACACCATAGCTTTATATATAAAGCATTTGTATAATGATCAGTTGGAGATGTATTACAAAAACAAAAACGATCATACATAGGACGATCCCCAAAGTGCATACCTATTATAAAGGGTATGCATTTTTTTTGAAAGGGGAAGGTTTCATGATATGTAGTTTTTCAAGCTTACGAAATAAAGAGGTCGTCAATATGCGAACAGGACTGAAAATAGGCTATGTTGATGATATAGAAATGGATACTCAGGGAGCGAATATAGTTTCACTGATCGTCTATGGCAAACCAAGAGCTTTCGGTATCATGGGCAGAGATGAGGATATTATCATAAAATGCTCGGATATCGAGCTTATCGGCGAAGATACCATACTTGTAAAATTCAACGATAGTGCAGTATGCACAAAGAGCAGAACTGTAAAAATCGAAAATTTGTTAAAATAAATTGTTGAAAGCTCTTGAAATGAAATAGAAAATATGATATAATATTAAAGCAATTCGCACGGACAGGTTTTTGCCGTTGGTCCTGCCGTAAGACAGGTGAAAGCAAGTAAAGCCGTCCGGAGGATAAAAACATCTGCATAAGCAGAAATCTAAAACCAAACAGGAGGTTACTACAATGGGAGTAGTATCAATGAAGCAGCTTCTTGAAGCTGGTGTACACTTTGGTCACCAGACAAGAAGATGGAACCCTAAAATGGCTCCATACATTTTCACAGAAAGAAACGGAATTTACATCATCGATCTTCAGAAGACCGTTAAGAAGCTTGAAGAAGCTTATATGTTTATCCGTGACATCTCAGCTAATGGCGAAGAGGTACTTTTCGTAGGTACAAAGAAGCAGGCTGGAGATTCTATCAAGGAAGAGGCACTGAGAGCTAATGCACATTATGTAAATGCAAGATGGCTCGGCGGTATGATGACAAACTACAAGACAATCCAGCAGAGAATCAAGAGACTTGAGCAGCTCCACACAATGGAAGAGGACGGCACATTCGACCTTCTCCCTAAGAAGGAAGTTGTTAAGCTGAAGCTTGAGATAGAAAAGCTTGAAAAGTTCATGGGCGGTATCAAGAACATGAAGAAGCTTCCAGGCGCACTTTTCGTTGTTGACCCAAGAAAGGAAAAGATCGCTGTAGCAGAGGCTAAGAAGCTTGGCATACCTGTAGTAGCTATCGTTGACACAAACTGCGATCCTGACGATGTTGATTATGTTATCCCAGGTAACGATGACGCTATCAGAGCAGTTAAGCTTATCGCTGGTTGCATGGCTAACGCTATAATCGAAGGCAGACAGGGTGAGGACGCTGAGTCCGCTGAAGAGGCAGAGAAGGTTGAAGAGGCTGACGAGGCTGCTGAATAATAGCTGAAATTTCAGGCAGGCATTTATAATATATTTGTCTGCCTATTTCGATATAAAACACTAGGAGGAATAATAATGGGTAAGGTATCCGTAGCAGAGATCAAAGAACTTATGACAGCAACAGGCGTTGGCATGATGGACTGCAAGAAGGCTCTTGTAGAAGCTGACGGCGATATGGAAAAGGCAGTAACACTTCTCCGTGAAAAGGGACTTGCTACACAGGCTAAGAAGAGCGGCAGAGTTGCAGCAGAGGGTATCTGCACAGCTGTAGTTAAGGGCAACGTAGGCTGCGTTCTTGAAGTAAACATCGAAACAGACTTTGCTGCTAACAATGATGAGTTCAAGGCTTTCGTTGCAGCAGTTGCTGATACAGTAATCGAGACAAACCCTGCTGACGTTGACGCACTTAAGGCAACAAAGATCAGCGGTGGTGACAAGACAGTTGAAGAGACACTTCAGGATCTGTTCATCAAGATCAGAGAGAACATGGTAATCAGAAGATTCAAGAGAATGGAAGGCATTCTTGTTCCTTACGTTCACGGTGCAGGCAGCATTGGCGTTATGGTAAAGCTTGATTCTGACATTGCAGCTGACAATGCTGAGCTCCTTGCTGCTGGTAAGGACTGTGCACTTCAGGTTGCAGCTATGAATCCTGCATACCTGAACAGAGAGTCTGTTCCTGCTGACGCTCTTGACAAGGAGAGAGAGATCATGCTGGCTCAGATGGCTGAGGATCCTAAGATGGCTAACAAGCCTGAGCAGGTTAAGCACAAGATCATCGACGGTAAGATCGGCAAATACTATTCTGAGAACTGCCTCCTTGAGCAGGCATTCGTTAAGGATGACAAGGTATCTGTTGGCAAGTACGTTGAGTCTGTAGCTAAGAAGCTTGGCGGCAAGATCGACGTTGTTGAGTACGTTCGTTTCGAGAGAGGCGAAGGCGTAGAGAAGAAGGAAGAGAACTTCGCTGACGAAGTTGCAGCAATGACAAAGTAATCTTTCTGACATAAATGAAAGTCCCTCGGTGGTGAGCCGAGGGACTTTTTTTATGGGCTTTTGATTGTAACTTGTCAACTTTTATTATACTGCGTCATTCGACTATGCGATATAATATAAGTACAAGTTAATATGTCTTCAGTAGAGAGTGTCTTAAATATAAGATGCTCTCTTTTTTGTTGACCTTTTTCTTTTGTTGAGGTCAGCAACAGAGGAAAAATAGACTTGACAGAAGCCTCTGAAAAGAGGTATAATGATAGAAAGATAGTTGAAAATATAATGATAAATTCAATAGAAAAAACTATTGAATTGCCTATTGAGCAGAAACATACAGGTAAGGGCAATCCAAACGCTGTTTTTGGTATTGAGCTTAATAATCGCCAAAAGGATCTACTCGAAAAGCTTTCTGAGTTTGACAGCAAAGTAATAGTCGATAAGAAAAGCGTTAATATGGCTGATCTTTCGGCGTTGACTGCTCACACAGGAGATGAGTTTGCATTGTTCACAAAGGGCAAGGATAGACTCATAATTCGTGGTAATTCCTTAATGGTAAATCTTGATATCGAACAGGCTAAAAAACTTGCAGCTCATGGCTATCGTTGGAGTGGTCATACGCACCCCGGGATAGATATAAACGTTATGATGCCGTCAACAGGTGATAAAGAGATACTGAAATGCTTCTCACAGAACAGTAGCGTTATCTATGATTCCAAAGGAAATTTCCGCACGTTTGAGAAAGGGTGATACTATGTGTAAGAGATTTGACGACTGGTCACAGGAAATAAAAAACTTTTGCGACAAAAATGGATATAGCTTTGAAAAAGCAAAGAGTCTTTCTCAATGCTGGGGTAAAGACGATCTGTTTTTACAGTATTTTGACCCCGATAGTGAAAGCGTTAGAAAAGGGTTGGGATTGCTTGACGAAACACCTATGCCTCTTGTTCTTTATATCAAGAGATTGCCTGATGGCAGACTTCTATTTAAGCAGACAGAACACACTAAAAAATATCTTGCGTAGTGTAGCTTTTTTAGTAGCGAAACTGAAAAACTATCTAAAAATGTATTGGAACGAAAAATAAGATAAGAAGCGGCATCCTCTGAAAGAGGGTACCGCTTTTCTCTAAGTATATCAGCAAATAGGTATCCGAGTTATAACCGTACCTATAGATACGGTTATAAGAAAAAGCCCTTCTGTGTGAACAACATCAGAAGGGTTAGTCTATATATGAAAAAATATTGTTGGGGCTCAATATATTTGTATTCTGTTTTGAGTTTGCCAATCTGTTAAAAAGATAGTAGCAGGCATTATTGCCTCTCTTATTATAACTTCAAATAATACGTTTGCCATGTTTGCATCAAACAGCGAATATCTGGACGACGCAGCTAATGCATATATTGAACAGATAAAAGATCAGGATACGCTGACCAAGACAAAAAGCATTCTGAGTTATGCTTCCAAAATGGACGGCACAACCGAGAACTGCGTTACAGCAGCACTCAACGTATACAACTTATGTGAAGCAGCAGGAATAAGATGCCACGTTAGAACAAGTGCTAACAGCGAGCTTTGGTGCTCAGAACCACGTTAACGACGTAATAGACGTTGACGGAACATCATATATCGCATATGTAAGCTTTTCCTGAAAATATAAGTTTATCATTATCAAGTAAAATATCAATTATAGCATCTTCTGCAGCTCCTTCACAGATGCAGGCTATATATACTTCTTCTGTCATGGCTTTGTCTCCACCTTATTTATGATACTTTTTTTGAGTTGGATATATGCTTCATATGAAGGAGCAGTATTGCCTATGAGCCCACTTTTAAACGATTGCACTTTATTTTCATCATTTCTCTGTATTCGTTCATTTAATGGAGTTATTGTGATTTTATCTTTGTTTTCCACAATATAAATGCAGTCATTTCTTTTTATGTGTTCAAGAAGTTCGGAGTAATGTGTGGAGAAAATAAGGGTTGCTCCATGTGGATTTACTTTTTTGTTCGTGAAGAATCTTATCAGCGTTGATACGATCTCCTGATTGAAGTGATTCTCTAGGTCATCGATTATAAGATATCCACCAGTTTCAAAAAGAGATATGGCTCTTCCAAAGACATTTATTCCTTTTATTGTTCCTGAAGATAAATAGGTATTGAGTTCCGCAAGATCATATAATATTCTCTCTTTTTCGCCTCGAAACTTAAGATATATAACCGTTTTTCCGTTGTTTTCCTTGGTATTTATACATTCTATCTTGGGATCAAAATAAGATAGAACACTTAGAGGATATTCCTTTAAGAGTTTGAGTCTGTTTATATTCGTGATTTCAATCATATCAGTAAATACGATCGTTGTTTTTTCTGCTTTTTTGTATCCTACGATAATGCTCATATCGTCTACTAGGTATTGTTCATCATCTTTTCTTTTCATAATCGTTGTTGCCGAAGAAAAGTCAAAAATGTTTGTTTTGTTGTCAGATGCGAGCAACTTCCTGGATTTAATATATTCCTCTATTATTGTATAGCGTTCATCTGCATATTTAATAACAGTGTGTAGCAGATTTACAGTATTGCAATTTACAAATACAATGTTAAAAACAATCTCATTCTGCTCGTTGCCTTCCCCAAGTATTCCGCAGTATTTTATATTATTTATTTGCTCGTTGTTTAAAACAGAAAAAACAAAAGAAATAAGCCTTAAAATTGTGGTCTTTCCGGAAGCATTGATTCCAAAAAAACTTTCTATATTATTTGTATACAGCCTGTTGGCGTTTGAGGAAGAAAGCTTAAACATTCCTTCGGTATCACCTGAGGTTGTTCTTTGTGTGTTAATAAAGTTGATTTCACATTTACCATCGTATAGTGGAAGGCCTTCGGCAGATATTTTTAAAACTTTAATCACCGATTATCAGCTCCTTTCAATATTATTATAATACAATCGATTAAAAAAATCAATCGTAAAAACAAATATTTTGTTTTTACATTCGTGTAACTTTAACATTTATTATCTATAGTATGCCCATTATACAGAAAAATCAATCTCATTGCAAAAAAAACAAAGCAGGCATTCTTTGGGGATAATCAGAATGTTTGCTCGTTTCGACAACATTTGTCAAAGTGCAATATTAACAATGGAAATAATATAAGAATATCACATTTCGCATAAAATGTCTATACTTTGTTTGTGATAAATCAAAATGTTTGTTTAAGAAAAGACTTAACGAGAAAAGAACAGAAATATGGAAAGGTATATACATCGCTATCATGCCCTATATTTCCATTGTTTAATTTTATACCAAAACTTATATCTTCATACCTATCAGAGGCTATAAGTGTTCTCATTGATTTCATTTTTCCATTTTGAGATTTTACTTCAATGGGGACAAGATTGTTAGCAGTGCGCAGGAAAAAGTCTTGCTCTAGGGTCGAATCCTTCCGTTTGTAATAAAAAAGATCGCACCCAGCTTTAACAAATGCTTCTCCAACAATATTCTCGTACAATGCTCCTTTGTATACTCCAAGGTTTTTATTTGCTCGAAGATCATCTTGCGCTTCACCATCAAGCATCGCTACCAATAAACCGCTATCGGCAAAATATAGCTTAAATGTATCATTATCATATAAAACTTATGGAAGAGCATTTAAGAAATAGCGGAATAAAAGATGAACAAATAATTGAAATGGACTTTGAAAAATACGAATTTGGCAAAATGACTGGTGACTCATTTTATAAATATGTCAAAGAGAGAATTTTACCAGATCCAAATCAAAGGATGTATCTTTTTTTGATGAAATCCAACGTGTGCCCCAATGGGAAGATGCTGTGAACTCGTTTAGGGTTGAATTAAATTATAACATATATATAACAGGATCTAATGCTTATTTGCTTTCCTCTGAATATGCTACCTATTTAGTAGGAAGATATGTAGAAATAAAAATGCTCCCTTTGTCATTTTCTGAATTTATGTATTTTCACGATTTGCGATTGGAAGAGATCGCAGGTGTATTAGACAAAAAAAGAAGCAGTTTCGTGATAAAAATGGGGTCTTATACGACCTAAATGAAGTATTTGAAGCATATTTGCGCTTTGGAGGAATGCCCGGTATTTCTGATGTAGGGCTTGATCAGGAAAAGGCACTTGTCTTGCTTGACGGAATATATTCAACTGTAGTCATACGTGATATTTTAGAAAAAGGTTGTTTCAGATCCTATACTTTTGAGAAAGATCATAATGTTTCTTGCTGATAATATTTGAAGTAATACTCTTCTTCTAAAGATAATGAAGGCATTATAGTCAAAGAAGATAAAATAGCGGTGGCCATAACCTAATTGTTGTTTTCTTTCTATAATTAATTATAACGTAAGTTAAAAACATAGTCAAATTTCAGACTTACAAAAACAGTTTTTAAAAAAAATTCGTTATAAATGCACAAAAATCAGTGGCCTAAAACATACTAGATGTACAAAACCTTATAACGAGTTAATCTATATATCGGTCGAATTATGTAAAAATCATTTTTATTTATTTCCGTTATTTATTGTTTTTTTTGATTTGCTTGGCTGTTTCAACTTCCGTGTTGATAAATGTAAACTTTTTTAGAAAGTATGATATAATATAGTATTGCATTAAATAAAAAAAGAGGGTGTAAAACTTGATCGATCTTGATGATTTTTGGTATATAGTCAGGTCGCAACATTATACCAAAAGAGAAATGGAAATAATATATGGCAATTTGGAATACGTTCCGCCAAAGCAAATAGATAAACTTTGGGATAAGGCTGTAGACAAATGGGACGATTGGCAAGCTGCACAGCATATAGCTAAGAAATATGATGATGGATATCTTCGCAAGAAGGAATAGCATAAACAAAAATAAGCTGCTACAGAAAAATCTGTGGCAGCTTATTCTATTCAGAACAGTCCTAATTTTAACCTATCAATATCGGCTCCTGATAACTGTTTGTACGAATCCATACTTACTCAGTCTATGTCATCATATCTGTTTGTACGAATCCATACTTACTCAGTCTATGTCATCTTACCCCCTCAATAACGCCCTTATCCATTTCATGTACAGTATTGCACAGCACGGAGATGTCCTCCGCAGAGTGTGAGCATATGAGAATAGTCTTGCCCTGCTCCTTGTATGAAAGCAGGTACTCACGCATTTCTTTTACTCCGTCCTTGTCAAGACCGTTAAACGGCTCGTCGAGAATGAGTATCTTCGGATTTTCCATAATGGCTTGTGCAAGTCCCAAACGCTGCCGCATACCTAGACTGTATTTGCGGACGTGTCGCTTTAAGTCAGGGTCAAGCCCCACCTGCTTCATGCTGTTGCGTATCTCATCTTTGCCGATCTTGTTGTTAAGCCCCGCAAGAAGCTTTAAGTTCTTGTAGCCCGAATAGTAAGGTATAAACCCCGGCGTTTCGATAATGATACCCATATCTTTCGGGAAGTCAACGTCCTTTCCGACCTTCTTGCCGTCAACGATAATCTCACCGCTCGTGGGCTTGATAAAACCACATATGCACTTCATAAGCATTGTCTTTCCGCTGCCGTTTCTGCCGATAAGTCCGTGTATCTTGCCCTCCTCAAAGGACACATTTATGTGCTTTAGTATCTCCGTTTTGCCAAGCGTAAGGCATACGTCATTTACATTGATGATATCCATTTCGTCCCCCTAATTTCCTAACTTGCTATCTCTGCAACATTGTCGTAATTGAATTTTCTTATGGCGATAAAGCAGAACGCCAGCAGTACCGCTATAAATATGGCAAGATAGCTGACCGAAAAACTCATTGACATAACAGGCTCACGGAAATATTTTGTGTAGTGCAGCCATATTATGCTGTTCGCCATTGGCATTGTCCACATAAGCGTGGTCTTTATGGAGCAGAACGCTGTGCCTAAAGATATTACCGCTCCGCAGAGGACAAAACCCACAGTTTTGTGTTTCACAAGTGAAAAGCTCAGCAGGATAAGCCCAATTATCATAAGGTATGCGAACACGAGCAGGTAGCTTTGCACTGCGGCTGAAAATACTGTGAGCTGATTGTAGAGATTTTCAGGGAGAAGCTGCACGCCGAAATTGCCCGAATGTTCAGGAAAGCGTGAAGCGAACTTTGTCGCCACGTTGCTCCATCCGTTGTACCAAAAGCCGTCTGAGAGCATTGGGAGCACTGCGCCCAAGAATATCACTGCAAGATAAGATAAAGCCATAAAAATGAGCTTCAAAAGCTGTCCGAACAGCCAGTTCAGCCTGCCCACACGCATTATGTAGAAAACTGTGTTGGTGTCTATCTTGGGAAAATCTGCGATAAGTGTGAGGAAAACCAGCGGTATGATAAGAAGTATCGCACCCGAATTTGCTATGGCGATAAAAGGCTCAAGGATATTCAGCGGTTCGCCCATAAGCTTGGCGTTTGATTTAAGAGGCTCGATAGCAAAGCTGTAAATGAAGATAAGAAGCACTCCTAGGATTATCATTCGTGCGTC
>NZ_JBDGDD010000009.1:0-99652 GCF_040909065.1 Ruminococcus sp. RTP21359st1_H3_RTP21359_211015 | reverse complement strand
ACTTTATTTTATCAGATTTTTGCCTATCTCTCTTTTCTTTTTTCTTAATTTTGTCCAATATCTATTGTAGCACTACAACCGTTACTTTTTTATTAATAGATAATACTTGAAATCTTCGGGATAATATAGTATAATAGCTTTATATGTTGTTATCCTGATAGGAAAACTCAGGCAGAAGGAATGGTGATAGTATGAAAAAAGGAGTTATCTCTGTGAACTCAAATGCAGAGAAAACTATTATCGCAATGACGATATCCGTTGTTCTTGCCATTATTTTTGACGGCAAAAAGAAAAAGCCTGCAAAGCGCAAAAGCTTTGCTCAGCGTGTTTCAAAGCACTATAAAACTATCGACAATATAATGCTTATGACAGTTGCAAAGGACGTCAAGAAAAAAGAGCAGGAACGTGCGGCTCTTAAAAAGAAAAATTCATACAAGACCAAGCTCCGTGACCTTGAGATACAAGACGCTGAGTTTATTGAACTGTAGGTGATATCATGACGGAATATTTCAAGCGTTACCGCAGTTTTGTTGCAAGCTGTCTTGATGATAAAGACTGCGACTTTGCAAAGCTCCTTGATTATCACAAAGAACATATCGCTTTTTTTCAGCACGAACGGCTGATACATCTTATCGTGACGGTGCTTTTTGCACTTTGTACTGTCATGACGTTCATTGCCATTGCAGTTTGGCAGGTCATGATACTCATACCCCTTGCCATTGCGTTTCTCGTACTGCTTGTGCCTTATATAAAGCACTACTATTTTCTTGAAAATCAGACTCAGCTTCTTTATAAGGACTATGACAAAATATACAGACGAGTACATAATTTTGGACTTAACAACGAGAAAGGCGTGAAATAATGGAGTACACAAAATACACCAAGGAGCAGTGGAAAGGCAGCGTCATAACCTCTCCCCTGCCACCTACTCTCGTTACCTGCGGCAGTATGGATAAACCCAATGTGTTCACAGTTGCGTGGACAGGTATTCTCTGCACTCAGCCGCCTGTTACCTACATCTCCGTCAGACCTGAGAGATATTCCCACGAGCTTATCACTCAAAGCGGTGAGTTCGTCATAAATCTGCCGACCAGAGAGCTTGTGAAAGCTGTGGATTGGTGCGGTGTGAAAACCGGCAGAAAAGTGGATAAGTTCAAGGAAATGCACCTTACCGCAGAGCCGTCCGCAAAGGTATTGGCACCTTTGCTGGCCCAGTCCCCTGTGAATATCGAGTGCAAAGTAAGAGAGGTCGTGAGCCTTGGAACGCATGATATGTTCATTGCTGACATTGTGGGGCTTGACGTTGCAAAAGAATTGCTTGACGAAAAAGGAAAGCTTTGTCTTGACAAAGCGGGGCTTCTTGCCTACGCTCACGGAGAGTATTACGGTCTTGGCAAAAAGCTTGGCACGTTCGGCTACTCAGTAAGGAAAAAGAAAAACAACAAAAATATCAGAAAAGGAAAATAGAGTTATGAAAAAAATTCTCACAGCCGCAGTTGCGCTGGCTGTATGCTATAGGCTCAGACCTATCAAAGCGTACGCATGGAGCGGCACTACTCACGAGGACATTGTGAAAAAATCACTTGCACTTCTGGAAAAGGAAAAGAAACAAAAGCAGGTGACATTCTATAAGGACTATCACAGCGAGATACTCAAGGGCTGCACACAGCCTGACGAGGAGAACGATATGGACAAAGGTCATGGCAAGCATTATTACTCATGCGTTAATCCAAAGGGCAAGGAACTTCCTGAAACTAACGGCTATTACCGCAACCGCTTTGGTGACCTTGCAGTGAGCGCAAGAACTTGCCTCGAAGAAAACTACACCGCCGCAGTATCTCTTTACAAAAGCGGTGACATAAAAAACGCCATGCGTGTTCTCGGCAGAGCCGCACATTTTATTTCAGACATGGGCTGCACTGTTCACGTTGCAAACATGAAATATCAGGACAAGGCAAACAACGTGCATTACGCTTTTGAGAAACACGTTTCCACCACCTGCACAAGACACACAGCCGACAGCTTCGACAAGCGTCTGCTGAAATACTACGGCAAGGATAACTTTGGCGAGGCTTCAAACAAGCTTGTAAAATACGCAGGCAAGTTCGTTGACACCATTTCTCACCTTGACCCAAGAGCTTTTGATGACGTTGCAAAGAACACTCTGCCGGTCACACAGCAGAATGTCACAGCGCTTCTTCTGAAATTCTATGACGATTGCACCTCTGATGCAGGAAATTACATACTTGACGGCAAGGCTTACACATTCAAAAACGAGATATCGGGACTTATCCTCACTGTTACCCCAAAGGGATTGCAGCTTGAAAAACCTGACAAGGAGCTTGAACAGAAGCTGACGGTCTGTCTTACAGAGGACGGCACATTCGGTTTGAAGATAGGCGACGGCGGATATGTAAACGCTTCATGCAAGGGCTATGACTATCTGAAAATAGACGGCAAGCCTGTTCAGTTCAGGGTCACTGCGCTGGGAAAAAGACGTTTCAGAATATCCACTGAGTCCACAGACTATGTAAAGGTGCTTGCAAACTCAAAGGGCGGAAAGCTCTCCTTTGCTGACCTTGAGCCTGAAAACTCAGCTCAGATTTGGATTCTTAACTAAAGATCACAACACAAAAAAGGCAGACTCATCGTCTGCCTTTTTTTTACTGCAAATTATGTTTGCGTGTTATTATGAAGTTTGTTAGCAGGAAATATGCCAAAATATATGCGAACTGATACATTGTCATAAACACAAGTCTTAGGTTGAATGCCACTTCCGTATCGGGCAAGCGTGACGTTGGCATAAAGAGCATATTCCACAGAGAAAGGTCGCCTGCCAGATTGCTTATCATCGAGGATAACATATTGCAAGCGAAGATTATGGCAAAGCCTACAAGAACTTTGTGCTTGAAACAGTTTGAAAGGGAGATAACAAAATATAAGAATATCTGCAAGCCTGCAAACAGCGTCAGAGTATACAGGCATATCAGAAACGAAGTGAGCGGTTCTTCAGCAAAGCCGTTGCCAAATGCGTTTATAAAATCTCCCACAGAGTCAAGATACTCTGTTGGGTCGATAAGCAACAGCGAAAGCACAAAAACGATCATGCTTGCCGCCGACCATATAACAGAAGAAATGAACTTTGTGAAAATATGATAATATGGCTTGACAGGTATTGTCAGCATAAGATAGCCCTCGTCAGTGAAAAGGGTCTTGTGAAAGTTTGTCAACGATATGGTAAAACCCACAGTGAACAAAGCCCCCACGGCAATACCATAGGCAATGCTCACAACAATGAATATCATCAGAAAATTAGGGCTTTTAACGCTCTCACCGTAACGAAGCATAAGAGAAAATATCAGTGCAACTATCATATATCCCACCACAAGAGGGAAAAACTTTCTTGCCGAGCGTTTAAGCTCATATTTCAAAAGCTTGCCTAACATCTGTACACCTCCCTGAAAAGCTGATCCACAGACTTGCCGGTTTCGTTATGGATAGCGTCAACAGATTTATGCAACCTTAGCATACCATTTTGTATCATTACTACGTCGTCAAGGACAGGTTCGATATCTGCAATAAGGTGGGTGGAAATTACCACAGCCGCCCGCTCGTTGTAATTTGAGATTATGGTGTTGAGGATATAATCTCTCGCCGCAGGATCAACGCCTGCAATTGGCTCATCAAGAAGATAAACGTCAGCCTCACGGCTCATAACAAGACAAAGCTGCACCTTTTCTTTTGTGCCCTTTGACATTGTCTTGAACTTTGACGCAGGGTTTATCCCCAGCCTGTTCATCATATCCTGAGCCTTTGCTACATTGAAATTGCTGTAAAAATCCTGAAAAAACCTGAGCATCTCATTTACTTTCATATCGTCAGGTATGAAATTTCTGTCAGGCAGATAGGAAACCACTTTTTTAGTTTCCACGCCAATAGGCATTCCGCATATGAGTATATCCCCTGCCGTAGGTTTTATAAGTCCACAGCAAAGCTTGATAAATGTTGTTTTTCCGCTTCCGTTCGGCCCTAGCAGACCGATAATTTTACCCCTCTCCAGCGCAAGGTCAAGATTGCTCAGCGCTGTAAAGCTTCCATACTGCTTTGTAAGCCCATAAGTCTGCAAAACAGTTTCCATGCTGTCCCCTCCTTTGTAGCAAAAAGCAGCAAGACTTTAACACGCCTTGCTGCCGCATTATTATCTTTCTTCACAAATAAGCTTGATCGCAGTTCTTTCCTCACCGTCGATCAAAACGCTTGCAAATGCAGGGATACAAATAAGATCAATGCCCAATGGTGCAAGATAGCCCCTTGCGATTGCTATAGCCTTGATCGCCTGATTGGCTGCGCCTGCGCCCACTGCCTGTACCTCAACTGCACCGCTGTCACGGATAACGCCCGAAACTGCTCCTGCCACCGAATTAGGGACAGACCTTGAAGAAACCTTTAGAATTTCCACTTGAATACCTCCATAAGTAAATTCAAAGAATTTACCCCACTTATTATACAAACTATATTATACTACATACATAATAAAATTTCAAGCTTTATTAATACTTTTCGTTATTATCGCTTAATAACACGCTGTATATTTGTTGCTTTTCCCGATTTTTCATCAAATTTTACCACAACTCCGTTTATAAAGCAATCATTGGTGCTTTCTGAAAACCTCACAGGGGTGCGATATTTGAACTTATTTATGACTATATCACTGTCTACCCCAAGTACGGAAAGCTCAGGGCCTGTCATTCCAACATCGGTGATATAGGCGGTATGTCCGCCTAAGATCGTTTCATCAGCCGTCTGAACATGGGTATGAGTGCCAAGCACAGCAGTGCATCGTTTTTGCAGATAAAAGCCCATAGCCTTTTTCTCAGAAGTTGCCTCCGCATGAAAATCAACGATTATATTAGGCGTATCAATGCTTTCAAGAAGCTTGTCAACATAGTTGAAAGGATTTTCCACTGCTTCCATATACATCGTTCCCATAAGATTTACCACGGCTATCTTATAAGGACACATATCGATATAAGTCACACCATGACCCATAACGCCCTCAGGGTAATTGGCAGGTCTTAAAAGTTGCTCGTTTGTGTCATAAAGCTCCTCAGCCTCACGTCGTCTGAAAGAATGATTTCCTGTCGTTACAACGTCAGCCCCCATGTTGAGAAGCTGTCTGTAAGACTGCGGTGTGATACCATTGCCCTGAGCAGAATTTTCACCGTTCACCACGGTCACATCTATATCATATTCACGCTTCAGCTTATACATTCTGCTTTCAAGAAAATCGCAGCCACTTTGTCCCACAACATCTCCGATAAAAAGTAAGTTCATTTGCTATCTCCGTTCTATACTGCATTTTACAGTTACCCTTATTATACACTATCCTTACTGCAAAATCAAGCAGACATCACAAAAAAAATCAGACGCTTTTACACGTCTGATCTTTTATATCAATTATCGTCAACTGAAATATCATCAACTATCTCAGGAGTATCCTGAATTTCTGGTGTTTTATCAGGTTCGCCCATAAACTCGCTTTCTGTAAGCTCGCCATTCATAAGCTTCTCGAATGTCGCACCGTCAACCTTTTCATATTTCATAAGATACTTAGCCACAACATGAAGCTTATCCATATGCTCGTTGAGTATCTTTTCAGCGTCAGTAAACGCACTTTCAATAAGAGTTCTTATCTCATTATCGATCTCAGCCGCAACGTTATCGGAATAGCTTGGTGTATTAGTGTAATCCCTGCCAAGAAATACTTCATGATCGCCCTGACCGTATACAACTGGACCAAGATTGTCACTGAAGCCGTAGCGTGTTACCATGTTTCTAGCTGTTGAAGTAGCTCTCTCAAGGTCATTTGAAGCACCCGTTGAGATATCGTCAAGGATCAGCTTTTCAGCAACACGTCCGCCAAGAAGAACCACGATATTTTCGTACATCTCGTTCTTGCTAACATAAGATTTATCCTTGACAGGCAGGCTCATTGTGAAACCGCCAGCCTGACCTCTAGGTATGATAGATACCTGATGAACTTTATCCTGTGATTTGCTGTAGTATGTGCAGAGTGCATGACCGCCCTCGTGATAAGCGGTAAGCTTCTTTTCGTCCTCTGTGATGACCTTAGACTTTTTCTCAGGACCTGCCACAACCTTGATAGAAGCTTCCTCAAGCTCGTCTTTGGTGATAGCCTTTTTATTCTTTCTTGCCGCAAGGAGCGAAGCCTCGTTCACAAGGTTTTCAAGGTCTGCACCTGTGAAGCCTACAGTTGATTTTGCAATAGTTTCAAGGTCAACGTCAGGAGCGAGCGGCTTGTTTCTTGTGTGAACTTTCAGTATAGCTTCTCTGCCCTTAACGTCAGGATAGCCCACAAGTATCTGTCGGTCAAATCTGCCCGGACGAAGAAGTGCAGGGTCAAGTATATCACGTCTGTTTGTTGCAGCCATAACAATAACAGAATCGTTATCCTCAAAGCCGTCCATTTCAACAAGAAGCTGGTTAAGGGTCTGCTCACGCTCGTCATGACCGCCGCCAAGGCCTGCGCCTCTCTGTCTGCCCACTGCGTCGATCTCGTCTATAAAGATGATAGCAGGAGCGTTTTTCTTAGCCTGCTCAAAAAGATCTCTTACTCTTGAAGCACCGACGCCCACAAACATCTCAACGAAGTCAGAACCTGAGATCGAGAAGAATGGAACTTTTGCTTCGCCTGCAACGGCTCTTGCGAGAAGCGTTTTACCTGTACCCGGAGGGCCGAGGAGCAGAACGCCCTTAGGTATTCTCGCACCGATCTCGGTATACTTCTTATTATCACGAAGAAAATCAACGATCTCCTTAAGTTCTTCCTTTTCCTCGTCTGCACCCGCAACATCTTCAAAGGTAGCTTTCTTGCTGCTTGGCGCCATTTTGGCATTTGTTTTTCCGAAAGATGACATCTTTCCGCCGCCTGCATTCTTCATCATGAACACAAAGAAGAATATCATAACGCCCAGCATAAGCAGCGTCGGTATCAGATTGAGCCAGAAGCTGTTATCCGATATCGGTATAAGATTATACTGCAAAGGATCGTCTGGATTTTCAGTATTATATTTCTTACGATAATTCTCAGCATCCTCACCGCCAAGGACTTCATTTGCAAACAGTGAAACATTTGGAACTGTATAACTATATACCTTATCCTCGCCCTTGAGCTTATACTTAAGCTGTCCAGAGCCAAGGTCAAGCTCAAACTGTGACACGTTTAGGCTGTCAAACTGTTCCATTATCTCCGAATATTTTTTGTCGGAAGATTTTGTGCTCATGCTTGTTAGCATATAGACCAATCCGCAGATTATGGCAACCGATACCAGCAGATAGATCAACAGGGTCTTTCCATTATTATTGTTTTTCAATCGATCACAACCTTTTGTTCTGTATTATATTTGGCTCCTTATTCGGAAACTATACCGATAAAAGGAAGATTTCTATATCTCTCATCATAATCAAGACCACAGCCAACAACGAATTTGTCCTCGATCTCATAGCATTTGAAATCAGGTGTTATGTCTGCAACACGTCTTGACGGCTTATCAAGCATAACAGCTATCTTAACACTTGGCGCACCCATTGACGCAAACTTCTTTTTTAACTCGCAAAGCGTTCTTCCTGTGTCGAGAATATCCTCAACCAATAAAACGTCCCACTCTCTCAGGTCAAGACCCATAAAATCATGATCTCCTGAAATTGAAACATTTCCTGTTGAGCTTGTGCCAACATAACTCTTTGCAGTAATAAAAGCGATCTGCATATCGTTGTCGATACTTCTTACAAGATCAGCAGTAAACACGAACGCTCCCTTAAGAACGCACACAACAAGAAGCTTTTTTCCTTTATACTCTTCAGTTATCTCTGCTCCAAGCTTTTTCACAGACAATGCAAGCTCTTCCTCAGAATAAAGAACCGATATATTGTTCATTAACTAACAACCTCTCTGATTATATATTATCAATGTGACAGAAAAGTGAAAAAATACAAGTTCACACAAAAAACTTTTCACCTTAGGGTGATATTCATCTCACTTTATGGTAAAAGCCAATATTTTAACGGTTTCAGAGTCTATCTTCACCCTTTCAGCCGCACCGCTTCCTTCAACGAAAACAACGCCCTGACTATCTTTTAGGATAACGGCACTGCTCCTGTCCTCAAGTCTGAAGGACTTGTTCACCAGCTTTCGCACATCGCTGTCAAAATCTCTGTTCACAAGGCGTATCTTCTCGCCCTCTCTGCGATTTTCGACAACAATCTCACCCTTTATTTTATCATAATCCAGGCAACAATTTGCAAACTTTTTATGAACATTTGCGATTTTTCCGTCAAAAGGATAGATTTTGAACTCTATCTCCTTATTGCCGAACTGATAAACGCCCTCGTTGCTTACCTTAACGCTCCTGAGAGTGCTGTTTTCAAACATCTCGCCCTTTGCAAAGCTGAGCACACCTTTTGAGCAGACCGCAAAGACTCCGCCCTTGACGTTCGCCTTACCCACGTCAAGTATCAGCCTGTCGATATCCTCGATACTGTCATGGCTCACAGTAAGCCCCTCTTTCTCAAGAATGTGCATTATTGCACGTCGGCGTACACTTTCGTGGAGCTGTCTTAGACACAATGCGTCATAACCCTTTGGCAAGACCGCTTTCTCAAAGGCTTCAAGCCCCTGACTTTCAAGATAGTCGCTGTCTGTTCTAAGCCTGTCAGCTGTCATGGAATATGAGCCAAAAAGCGAACTATTAAGCTCCGCAAGCCTTGGCACAACAAGGTGGCGAATCTTATTTCTGGTATAATCGTCAGTAAGATTTGTGGAGTCAGTAACAAAGTCCTGTCCTCTCTCTTTAAGAAAGCCCTCTATTTCCTGACGAGTACAATTTATAAGCGGTCTTATGATATTTCCCCTCACAGGCGGTATTCCGCAAATACCTTTCAGACCTGTACCCCTTGCGAGGTTGAATATGGCAGTTTCAAGGCAATCCGAAAGACTGTGTGCTGTGCATATCTTGTCTGCCCCAACGCTGTCAAAAAAGTCATATCTAAGCTTTCTTGCCCCCTCCTCAGTGGATACAGAATGTTCCTTGCAATAGCCCACAACGTCGGCATGAAACACCTTCAGCTCGACCCCAAGCTTCTCGCAAAGCTTTTCACAAAAATGCTGATCTCTGTCGCTTTCCTCCCCACGGAGGTGGTGATTGACATGACAAGCGCACACATCATAGCCCAGCTCATATAAACACAAAAGGAGCGTAACGCTGTCGGCACCTCCTGAGAGGCACACAAGCAAGCGTTCGCTCTTATTTGCCATATTAAATTTCTCTATGGTAGAAGCTACCTTTACAAGAAAATTATTCATCATCTCTCCTGAAATCAAGACCTCTGAACAGGGTATATTCGCCTATCCAGCCAAGCTGCACCTTATCTGTCTGTCCGTGACGGTTTTTCGCAACGATACACTCAGCCACCGACTTGTCGCCCTCATCGCTGTAGTAAGCGTCACGATAGAGGAACATGATGATATCAGCGTCCTGCTCGATAGAACCAGATTCTCGCAGGTCTGAAAGGATAGGTCTTTTATCGTCACGCTTCTCTGAGCTACGGGAAAGCTGTGAAAGTGCGATAACAGGCACATTAAGTTCCTTAGCCATAAGCTTCAAGGAACGTGTTATCTCAGACACCGCCTCAACACGGCTGGTGTTTTTATTTGCTGATTGCATGAGCTGTATGTAGTCGATGACCACAAGTCCAAGATTTCTCATTCTTCTGAGCTTTGCTTTCATCTGCGGCACTGTACAGCCTGCACCGTCATCAAAATATATAGGAAGCTGTGACAGCGTATCTGCCGCACCTGCTATCTTCTCCCAATCGGAAGGCTCGAGATTGCCCGACCTAAGCAGGGTATTATTAACAAGCGCCTCTGAAGCGAGCATACGGGACACAAGCTGTTCCTTACCCATTTCGAGAGAGAATATAACAACGTCACGCTTTGTCGCCTTGCAAGTATTCACCGCAATATTAAGTGCAAATGCAGATTTTCCCATTGCAGGACGTGCAGCGATAATGATAAGGTCAGTTCTGTTAAGACCTGTTGTGATTGCGTCAAGCTGGCCAAAGCCTGTCTTTGCGCCAAGATGTTCGCCTGCGTCAGGACCTGATATCTCCTGCAAATGCTCGAATGTATCAACGATAACGTCGCTTATTCGTGTAAGGCCCTGAACATCTCTGCCCTGTCTTATCTCAAATATAGACTGCTCGGCAGCGTCAAGCTGCGTCTGAGAATCCTCACCGCCGTCATACGCCTTTTCAAGAATTTGATTAGCGGCATTTATAAGCGACCTTACCCTTGCTTTTTCCTCGATTATCTTGCAATAGCTCTCGATATTATCCGTTGACGGCACCATTTCCATAATACCAAGAAGATAATTCTTAGCCATTGCAGACGTTTCAAAAACACCCATTGTGACGGCTTCATTAATTACCGTGATAAGGTCCTCTTTGCTGCCTGTGGTGAACATTCTCATTATTATGGAGAAAAGCTGCTGGTGCTGTGGACGATAAAAGCTTTCAGGCTTTAGTATCTCAATGACCTTCGGAAGCACCGAAGGATCACGAAGAACTCCTCCCAGAACGGCTTCCTCAGCCTCCTGAGAAAATGGCAGCTCCCTGCCAAGGGTCGCTCCTGTGGTAAGCCCACGGAAATTATCAGCCATGATTACTCCTCAACGACCTTTACTTTAATGCTGCATGATACGCCATGAGTAAGCTTTATCTGTGCAGTATAGTCACCGAAAGCCTTTATCTCGGCTGTAAGATTGATCTTCTTCTTCTCGATAACAACGCCGTACTGAGCCTTGAGGCAATCTGAAATAACGTTTGCTGTAACTGCGCCAAAGAGCTTTCCGCCCTGACCTGCCTTAGCCTTTACCAGAACTTCCTTATCATTTATTTTCTCTGCGATAGCTTTATTGTCGGCTGTTTCAACATCTATCTTGTGCTGAGCGGAAGCCTTTTTGCCTGCAAGGTCATTAAGGTTTTTAGCTGTAGCTTCAAGCGCAAGACCCTTTCCGATAAGAAAATTTCTTGCATATCCGTCTGCAACGTTGATGATATCTCCCTGCTTGCCTGAACCCTTTACATCTTTTAACAAAATAACTTTCATATTATTCACTCTGCCTTTCTTTTTTTATTCCTGCGAATTATTTTCCCAGTATTCGTCAATGGCGTCTGCAAGGCGTTTTCTCGCCTCATTCATTGAACAGTTGAGCTGAGTTGCCGCCATAGTAAGATGACCGCCGCCACCCAAAGACTCCATGACGATCTGCACATTACAAGCACCCATGCTTCGTGCAGAGATATTTATCACACCGTTCGTTTCATAGATAACGAACGAAGCTTTTACGCCTGTTATACCAAGCAGCTCGTCTGCCGCCTGTGAAGCCGCTATCCTTATTTCAGAGAAGCTTTCCTCTGTATAAGCCACTGCACACTCTTTATAAAGGTGAGCACTGTTTATAAGCGACGATTTTTGATGATAAGTCTCGATAGAGTTTGCAAAAAGCTTTTTGACAGCTATGGTATCAGCGCCCTTTTTCTTCAAAAACGCTGCCGCCTCAAAAGTGCTTACGCCTGTTTTCATAATGAAATTCTTTGTATCCAGCATTATTCCCGCAAGCAGAGCTTCCGCCGCATGGACTGTGATATTGGAATCCTCGCCGAAATACTCGATAAGAGCGGTCACAAGCTCGCAGGCTGATGACGCATTCGGCTCTAAGAACGACATGATAGTCGGCTCAATACCGTTCACCATTCTTCTGTGGTGGTCGATAACTACCACATTTTTCGCCCTTGCAAGTATCTCCTTTGACTCCACCAGCGCAGGGTTATGGGTATCAGTTACCACAAGAAGCGTGTTATCGTCAAGTCTTTCAAGACCCTCCTGAGGGGTTATGTAATAATGCTCTGACTCGTTTTCGTTTATGTAATTTATAAGCGTTTTCGACAAATTCTGCTCAGGGTCTACCACAACGTAAGCTTCTTTTACCATGTTTCTGATAGCACAGCAGAAGCCTGTTGCAGAGCCTACGCTGTCAAGATCGCCAAATCGGTGACCCATTATAAGCACCTTATCGTGATTGCAGATAAGCTCCAGCATAGCCTTTGCCACCATACGGATACGGGTCTTATTGTTCTTGTCAGGTGCAGAAGAAATGCCGCCGAAGAACTTGAACTCACCGTCCTCCTTGACAGCCGCCTGATCTCCGCCACGTCCAAGGCACATTTCGAGAGCCTGCTTTGCAAACTTCTCGCTCTCCGCAAGGTTTGCACCATCTCTGCCCACACCTATGGACAATGTAAGGTTAGAACGCTCGCCAACGGCTATTTTTCTTGCCTGCTCGAGTATCTTAAATCTCTGCTCGATTATAGGTGCAAGGTGGCGTTCCTCCATATAAACATAGAACTTGTCGCTTGCTACTTTCTTCGACACCGCAGTAGTATTCTCCAAAAATTCCTCTATGAGCTTTTCTATCTCAACAACCACGTGAGCCTTTTCGCTCTCTCTGATATTTGACATAAGCTCGTCAAAGTTGTCGATAGTTATGATTATTACCGCTTTATGGGACATTCTGAACTCATATTCAAGCTCTACATAATCGGTAACGTCATTGAAATAGACCATTGAAAGCTCACCGTTCACATCGGTGTGTATAGCCTTCGCCTTATAAAAATGGGCGTTTATGCACACAAGGTCGCCGTCAGAGGAATATATCTTGTCCATATCAATGTTCATAAGCTCAGTGAGGTCAATGCCGTAAGCCTCTTCCTCAGAGTAGACCTGTCTGCCAAAAAGTCTGTTATACCACACGATGACGTTTTCGCTGTCGATTATTATAGCAGGAGCAGGAAAATTCAGGAGAGAATCTCTCTCCGTCTTTGAGATCATCGTGGAAAGCTTTGCCACATACTTGCGAGTGTGATTGTGGAAAACCACTTCTTCAAGCACCCACAACACAGCCGCCGCCACAGACACTAGGATAAGCACACTGCCCGACTCTCTGTGAGACGGAGTAGAATGCAGCATAAAAGCGCCTATAAGTGACGAAAGCATGGTAACGCACACTGTTATTCTTATTATGATCTGTAATCCGTTGTTACTTTTCATTTTAAAGCTCCTGCATTTCTATAAACAGCCGCACTGTTGTCAGGCGGTCATAATTCCATTATTATTGGCAAAATCATAGGACTTCTCTTTGTCTTTGTGAAGATAAAGTCCGAAAGATTATCCTTCATTCTGCCCTTTATGGTATTCCAATCCTTCATATTCCTATCAAGACAATCCTGAAGTGTTTCGGTAAGAAGCTTCTGAGCTTCAGTCATAAGCTCCTCGCTCTCTCTTACATACACAAAGCCTCTTGAAACCACGTCAGGCCCTGCAAGTATATCTCCCGAAGCCCTGTCGATAGTTGCCACGGCAATGATAAGTCCATCCTGAGCAAGATGTTTTCTGTCACGGAGAACTATTGCGCCAACGTCGCCGACGCCAAGACCGTCCACAAGTACCTTGCCCGCAGGCACTTGTCCTGTTATCTTCATGTCAACGCCGTCTGTTTCGATAACGTTGCCTATATCAGCAATGATTATATTGCTCTCAGGGATTCCCACAGAAAGCGCTGTATCTCTGTGCTTCATAAGATGTTTATACTCACCATGTACAGGGATAAAGAACTTTGGCTTTGTGATAGAAAGCAACAATTTCTGCTCTTCCTGACAAGCGTGTCCTGAAACGTGTACCTCGTACATTGACTCATATATTACCTCTGCACCCAATCTCATAAGGTCGTTTACTACCTTTGTGACATACTTTTCATTGCCGGGGATAGGATTAGCCGAGATTATGATAAAGTCCATAGGAGTGATAGTAACGTTTCTATGCTCGTTTGCCGACATTCTTGTAAGCGCCGACATAGGCTCGCCCTGACTTCCCGTTGTGACGATGACCATTTTTTCAGGTGCATATCTCGATATAGTGTCGATATCCACAAGCACACCGTCAGGCACTTTAAGATAGCCAAGCTCGATGCCCTTTGAGATAACATTCACCATACTTCTGCCTGACACAGCCACTTTTCTGCCATGTGTGACAGCGTTATTTATTATCTGCTGAACTCTGTGAACGTTTGAAGCGAAAGTGGCAATGATTATCCTCTTGCCCTCAGCCTTGTTGAAAAGCTTCACAAAGCTTTCGCCAACCTTGCGCTCGCTCATGGTATAGCCGGGTCTTTCAGCGTTTGTAGAGTCAGCCATAAGAGCCAAAACGCCCTTGTTTCCAAGCTCTGCAAATCTAGGCAGGTCGATTATACCGCCCTCGATAGGTGTATAGTCTACCTTGAAGTCGCCAGTATGGATAAGCACACCAGCAGGGGTATGGATAGCCATTCCCACGGCATCAGGGATAGAGTGATTTACTCTTATAAACTCCACCGCCATACAGCCAAGCTTAACTGTCTGTCTTGGCGTTACAACGTTGAGTTTTACAGTTCCTAGAAGTCCATGCTCTTTCAGCTTGCCCTCAACAAGACCAAGGGTAAGCCTTGTGCCGTAAACAGGCACGTTGAATTTTTTCAGAAAATACGGCAGACCGCCTATATGATCCTCATGACCATGTGTAAGCACAACGCCCCTGAGCTTTTCCTGATTTTTCTCGACGTATGAGAAATCAGGGATAACGATATCAACTCCAGGCATTTCACTGTCAGGAAAAGCCAAACCGCAGTCGATAACGAACATATCGTTTGAACACTCGATAACAGTGAAATTCTTGCCTATCTCGTTAAGACCGCCCAATGGGATTATCTTCACAGGCGTTCTTCTTACAGGCTCTTTCACTCTGTTCGCCGCAGGTCTTGGACGTCTTTGCTGAGTATTCTGCGGTTTTCTCTGTGGAGTTTCATTTCTCGGCTGAAGCGTTTTTTTCACACTGCCCGAAGCTCTCTGACTTTTTACACGGTCAAGCTCTTTTGAAGCCTGAGCCAGAGGTATCTCGTTCTTATTCTGTTTTTTTCTGAAAAAACGTTTTTGTGTAGGATTTTTTACCGTGTTGTTCTTTTCGTTCATAAAATAATGTACTTTGCCCTGCTGTACTCCGCTTTTAAGCCTTCAAAGGCACAAAATGCCGCAAAAAAGCAGCACAAACATACGGCAGGAGCAATTATCTCCTTCCTGCTGCATTTTATCATGCTCAAATAATATTCGATTTTTCCGTTTAGATTCAATATACCGCTGCGTTTGGGCTTTATTATCATGTGCTGTCAAAAACGCTTAAAGCCTCAAAGAAAGACAAAATGGTGTGATGAACGCAGTTTAAATACAGCGGCATGAGCCGCCTTTGTCCGAACAAAAATATCTGATTATATTGTACTCCATTTTCGTCTCAATGTCAATAGCAATTTATTACATTTATCTAAATATGCCCTTTATCCTGCTTGTTATATCCTCGCAAAAGGCAGCCGCCTGCTCGCAGCTCACGCTTTCTGCAAACACTGTTATACCTTTTTTATCCCTCAGCGGTCTGATAACTGCGTGTGTCTTGCCCATTGTTATCTCTCCCTCTACCGAACAGCCAAGCTCTGAAAATATCTTTTCCTTGTTTTCACGGCTCATTGTTATGCCCACAAATCGGCTTGAAGTGTATGCGTCAGGCACATCACAGAGAGCTTTTTGTAGCGTTATCCCCTGCTCTGACAGATAAGACGTTACCGCTGACGCAAGGTAAAGTCCGTCATAGGCAAACATATTATGGGTTGAAACGGCAACGTCCTTTGCTATGTCAGCATTGTTTTCGTATCGGTAAAGCCTGCCACAGTGGACTTCAGCAGTGGCATCGGCATTAGAGGGGAAATTCTCAGGCAATGCCACCGCAAGCCCCTTTTCAAAGCACACCCCTGCATACATTGCCACCAGTTTTTCCCACATGACATAGCTTGTTTTCTCACTGTAAGCTGATACTTTTGTGCCGTCTGCGGAAAGATTGAATATTATACGCTCACCGTCTATATCGTTCCTGCCGTGAAAAAGTCTGTCTGCAAGGGTCGCCTTTTTAACATCATATGTGCGGATATCCACATTTACGCCTTTAAATCGGTCAGGGAGTATTTTTTCAAGCTCTGCGACGTATATCTCCCTCACCGCTGAAAAATCTGTCACACAACCCGTCTGAGAAAGCCCCACACTGCGATAAGCTCTGTCGTCAGCTATGCTTCCAATGCGGTCAAGAAGCTTTTCATCAGGCAACATTCCCCCAGCCGAAATAAGCCTTGCATGACCTGAAATGTTTGCGCCTATGAGTACGCCAAACTCTCCGCCAAATCTGTTCACAGCATAAGAAAGCTCTGAAATGCCTGCTCTGCCTATACTGTACACGTTCACTCCTGCCTGACATATGCCGCAGTCAAGGGCTTGTTTGAGCAAAAGGCTTTCGTCAGAGCCATAGGCTGTCACTATACTTCCGCCTTTTTTTGCGGCGCTTGCGGCACAAAGTCCAAAAAGCATAGCCTTTTGCGCTGTGGCTTCACCGCCCCACAAACTGCACTCGCCGTTTTCGTCTATGACCAGTCGGCTGTCAGATGATCTTTTCACGTTTTCATAAAGCCTTGCGCCCTTTTCAACAGTTTTTCCAGACCATATGCCCACTCCTTTTTCAATGACGGCTTCACTTGCGATATGAGCCTTTTCGCCTATAACTGAATTTTCACCACACTTCACACCGCTGTCAAGGACAGCCCCACGGCATACCACTGCACTGTTTATATCACAGCGTTCAGATACCACAGAGCCTATGCCAACATATCCGTTCACCTTGCCGCCCTTTACAACAGCGTTATTGTCTATGACGCTTCCGCTTTCTATGACAGACCCTGACATGACAGAAACGTTCTCTCCTATATAAACAGGCTCACCTATTGCCGCACCGCTGAAATTATTTTCCGTCAGCCTTTGTGACATATTTTTGTTGTAAAGCATATGCCTTTGACAATCAAGAAAAGCCTCAGGCGTGGTTATCCTTTTATAATAACCTTTTCCGTCAAGCAGGACAGCTTCGCCACTTTTCACAGCCTCGGGTATAATATCCTCCGTCATATCCGTAGGCTTTTCAGGATTAAAACTATCAAAAAGCTCTCTTTTCAATATATATATGCCAGCAGGTTTGTTTTCAGTATCATAAGCCAGAGCCGTACAAAAGGTATCGTGGCTCAAATGAACTTTTATAATCTCATCAAGAGGGTGAGTGCAGATACAGTTACATTCCACGGCAAGAATTTCTGTTTCATCGCACATTGCTGTTCTAACAGCCTGCGCAGTGCTTTTGCCTGCGGTGTTTATCATATGGAGCTTTATCTTACCTGAGTATTTTTCGTCAAGAAGCCTTTCTACCTGTTCAGAGCCATAGCCCACTGCAAGGACAGCTTCTTCAAAGCCTGCTTTCTCCAGCATTTCAAGAGTAAAAAGCAAAATTTCTTTTCCGCATAATCTCAGAAGAGCCGCAGGTCGCCTGTCTGTCATGGGCATCAATCTTTCTCCACGTCCTCCGCATAAAACAACAGCTTTCATATATGTTCCTCCGTTCATAATATTTGATTTAATGTATTATTGGAAAACATACCCACTGTTATTCATGTGAAAAAAATTTGCCGCCGCCCTTTTCAAGATAGAAAAAATATGCTATAATGTAGGATGCGGCATAAAAGAAATTTTACGGAGGTGTATATAATGGAGCAGTTTACGGCTCTTAAAAGAAAAGCACTTGAAAAATATTTTTCACGAATGAACGACCAACAGCGCAAGGCTGTGTTCAAAATAAAAGGACCTCTCCTTATACTGGCAGGAGCAGGAAGCGGCAAGACCACTGTTTTGGTAAACCGCATCGCAAACATGATATACTTCGGCAACGCATACAACACAGAGCAGACCTACGGCACGCCCTCTGAGCAGGACATACAGTTTCTCAAAGACTACATTGACGGCAAGACAAATGACGCTTCTACCCTCGCAGACATTGTGGCATATGACTGCATAAAGCCGTGGAGCATACTTGCTATCACGTTCACAAACAAGGCGGCAGGCGAGCTTAAAGAACGTCTTGCAGGAATGTTGGGAGAGGCAGGTCAAGGCATAACAGCGGCGACTTTCCACTCCGCCTGCGCAAGGATACTCAGGCGTGAATGTGACAAGCTTGGATTTTCAAGCAGTTTCACCATTTATGATTCTGACGATTCTCAGAGAACTGTAAAAAGCATATTAAGAGAGCTTGGCATATCTGAGAAGATGTTTCCACCGAGAACAATACTCAGCGAGATATCCCACGCTAAAGACCTGCTCCAAGAGCCTGATGAATACATTGCCTCAGCCGCAGGAGATTATCGTAATCTGACCATAGGCAAGGTATACAAGCACTATCAGAAGAAGCTCAAAGCCGCAAACGCTATGGACTTTGACGACATGATCTGCCACACAGTCAAGCTTTTTGAGCAGTTTCCTGACGTCCTCGACCACTATCAGAACTTGTATAAATATATAATGGTAGACGAGTATCAGGACACCAACAAGGCTCAGTTCAGACTTGTTTCGCTGCTGTCACAGAAGTATAACAACCTGTGCGTTGTGGGTGATGACGACCAGAGCATCTACAAGTTCCGTGGTGCGACTATCGAGAACATCCTCAACTTCGAGGAGCAGTTCGACTGCAATGCTGACACTGATGTTATAAAGCTTGAACAGAATTACCGTTCAACACAGAACATTCTTAACTGCGCAAATCAGCTTATAAGCAACAATCAGGGTAGAAAGGGCAAAAATCTGTGGACAGCTTCGGGTGACGGTGAAAAGGTCACAGTATACAAGGCTTCAAGCGAGCGCAGTGAAGCAAAGTTTGTGGCTGACACCATTCTTGAGGACATAAACAAGGGCAGAAAATACAACGACCATGCTATACTCTACCGAATGAACGCACAGTCAAACGCTTTGGAGCAGACGTTCATACAAAGTGGAATACCATATAAAATAATAGGCGGTCTGAAATTCTACGACAGAAAGGAAATAAAGGATATCCTCGCTTATCTTTCTGTAATAAACAACCATTTTGACTTTCTACGTCTGAGAAGAATAATCAACGAGCCGAAACGTGGTATCGGCGAAGCCACTGTAAACGCTCTTGAGCAGATAACCTCAGACCTTGGAGATTCACCTATCCACATCATGCAGGAAGCCGATATGCTTGCTCCCCTTGTGAAGCGTTCAAAACAGCTTATGCCTGTGGGCGATATGCTCTCAGAGCTTACTGAGCTTTCTGACACTCTGCCACTTGCGGAGCTTTTGGACAAGCTTCTTGATATGACAGGCTACAAGCGTCATCTTGAAATGCAGGGCGACGAGGGTCTTACACGTCTTGAAAACATCAACGAGCTTAAATCCACCATGTCAAGCTACGAAGAAAATGCTGACGAGCCGTCGCTGTCGGGATTTTTGGAGGAAATATCACTTTACACTGACGTTGACAATCTCGACTCTGACGCTGACTATGTTGTGCTTATGACAATGCACTCTGCAAAGGGCCTTGAGTTCCCCATAGTTTTCGTGGTAGGCATGGAGGACAACATCTTCCCGTCATCAAGAAGTCTTGAATCGGAGGCTGACACGGAAGAGGAGCGCAGACTTGCATATGTTGCGGTGACACGAGCAAAGGAAAAGCTTTATCTTACCCACGCAGAGGAACGTATGCTTTATGGTCGCACTGACAGGAACAGGATATCACGCTTTATAAAAGAGCTTCCTGCCGATTGCATAGAAAAGCAAGCCGAGGAAACTAAGGCTTCACCTTATCTCAACGGCTATGAAAAGCCTCACAGCATGAGTTTGCAACAGCAATTGGCTCAGCGAAAGGCTGATAAGAGCAATTTTTCTGTTAATACTGAAACTTTTGCACCAGGCGACAGAGTTTTGCACAAGATATTCGGTGAAGGCACTGTTTTAAGTTCAAAACCTATGGCTAACGATACTCTTGTTGAGATAGCATTTGATAATCGTGGCACAAAGAAGATAATGGCAAATTACACGAAGATCAAAAAGATATAAGATAGAAAAATCCGCAGGGCGAAACAAAACGCTCTGCGGATTTTTTGCAATATAAAAGCCGTACACCAAAAAAATGTACGGCACATTTTATGTATCAGATAACATCGTCTTCCTGATTTGGAATGTTAAGCTGTTTCTTTGGAACACGCTTGATAGGATCATAGACCCACTTCTTACAGCTATAATCAGCGTCTACCAGACCCTGCTTCTCACAAAGGACCTTATTTCCTTCTCTTGATCTGTTGCCGAAAAGGCAGTAAGAACATGACGGTGAAATTCTGTTACCAAAATAGCTCTTCTTTGCCATGATTTATACAACTCCTTTAAGATAAGTTAATCTTTTTTCATTTGTTATTAATTATATCATACTGTTTTAGAAAATGCTAGTCTTTTCTTCAAAGTTAGTAATAAAATCATCATAATCAAGCAAAACGAGGGAACAAAATTGTTCACTTTGACGAATTTAACATTATTTGTAACAGAAGTCAAAACTGTGTCGGGGATAAAGAATGGATAGATAAAACGGCATATAACGGCTGACAAAAACGCTGATGCCAAACGTGAGATAAAAAAAGGCACAAGAGAGAAATCCACGCCCAAGGCGGCTATCTGTATCATCACACACAGACCTCCGAAGGAGCAGACAGCGGCTATAAATGGCAAAAGATAAAATGGGCTTCCCGAAAGCTCAGTGAGAGAAGTTATTTCAAGACAGCTTTTCACAAGCACAAGTTCGTTTTCTGACAGTGAAAACGCATCTTTCAGAAAGCTGAACGCTCCGCAGTATTCAAGAGAGGACATAAACGCTCCGAAAAAGACTATCATAACGCAGATAACAAAAAGTGACTTTCCTGCCGAGATAACGCTGTCGGTGAACATTCTGCCGTCAAGTCTGAAAGTCGGCTTTGATGTTTTCTTATCCTCATTTATAGCTCTGCCAAGAACAAGTGCAGTGAGAAAATTTGCCGCTAGTATGGATACGAACACTGCAATGCCTGCTCCTGTACAACCAAACACTGCAAGACCCACTGTACCAGAATAAAAAGCAGGCCCTCCACAGCAGCAAAAGCAGGACATTATCTTTGCAGTACGCTGGGATATTATCTTTCTCTGACACAGATCTGAAAGAAGCTTTACTCCCACAGGATAGCCTGCGGTATTGCCAAGAAGAAATACAAAGAAAAGCTGAGGCGGTATGCCCATTATAAATCTCGATATAGGATAAAAAGGCATTGAAACGCAGTAGTAAAGCCCACTTGAAACAAGTATCTGCGACAGCGCCATAAAAACAAACAGCGACGGGATTATGATATTCATACAGCGGTCAACGGCTTCGGAGATACCAAGCTTTACGCTCTCGCCCCCTGATATGGTGATAATGCAGAACCATATGGCCACCCCCGCAAGTATGTATACGCAAAGCTCCTTTGCAAGTCTTTTCAACATTTTTATTACCTCCCTACTTTTACTTTTTAAGTATATGTCAGTCTGTCTAATAATATAATTAAGCATAAGACAATGAACGGAGGACGCAAAAATGAAGAAGATACCATTTTTAAGCTTTTTCGGCATGACAAAAGAATTGACCGCACTAAGCTCATACATAAGCATAACTGACGACAGAGCCGCCGTTATCGAAAACTGCAAGCAGATAGTTGAGTGCAGTGAGATAATGGCAAAGGTGCTGACAGGCTCTTTTGAGATAGAGATATGGGGCAGCGGACTAACAATGTCAAATTTCTGCTCCGACAGCGTGGAGATAAGAGGAAAAATAGAGTCGGTCAAGCTTGTGTCAAGAAGTATCAGGGAGAGAGGATAATGATTTTCGGTTATATAGATTATGTTATCACAGGGGACAGCTTCACCAGGTTTTTCCGCAGGATAATGTCAAAAAAGCTTCCCGTTAGCAAAATGTGTGAAAAGAACGGAAAGCTCACTTTGCGTATGCCTGCGGAACACTGTAAGGCACTTGAAAGACTATGCGATGAACTTGGGCTTGAATACACCGCCACAAAACGTCACGGAAGCTTTGTTCTTGCAAAACGTTTTTTCGGAAGAGGAGGACTTGTCATAGGCACTGCGGCTGTCATGCTTTCATGCTTCTATCTATCAAACGTGGTGGTGAGGTTTGACATACTCAGTGATGATGAAAATATCAGAAAAGGCGTTATGTCGGTGCTTAAAGAGGAGGGCGTTGAAACCGGCACTTATATCCCAAGCATTGATCTCATAGTCACAGAACGTGCGTTAAAGCAAAAAGTGGAGGGCATATCATGGGCAGGCATAACACGCAAGGGTGACACGCTGATAATCGACGTTATCGAAACTGAGGGCGACACAAAGCGTGAGTCAAACCGCTATCCCTCAAATCTTGTTGCCTGCGAAAACGGAGTTATCGAAAAAATCGAGGTTTATGACGGACAGCTAAAGATACCTGTGGGAAGCGGTGTGACAAAGGGCGATATCGTTGTAGGAGGTGAGATCATCACATCAAAATCAAGCTGGATAGACGGCAAGGAAAACGTTGAAACAAAGACAAGCTATGCACGCTCCAAGGGTAAGATACTAGGCACTTTTGAGCGCACTGTCACATTCACACAGCCCTTTGAGTACAAGGCAGAAAAGACGACAGGCAAGAGAGATACAAAGCGTTTTTTCACTGTGTTTGACGCTGATATCCCTCTTTTTTTCTCAAAGCCTGAGGGTTACTGGAAAAATGAGCAGAGATATTCTCCTCTGTCGCTTTTCGGGCTTGAAATGCCTTTTGGCATAACCACCTGCGAACTTGAAGAGTATAAATTTTCACAAGACACCCTGACAGAACAGCAGGCACTTGACGCCGTTCATGAAAAGGCATATTTATATGAGGAAAATTTTCTTTCAGATTATGAGATAAAAGACCGACAAGTGGAGGATAATGTGACAGAAAACGGAGTAACCGCTACTGTAACATACACCCTATACGGCGAGCTTTGCAGAGAGGTGGAATTTTTTATTAAGAAATGATCAAAAAGTGTGAAAAGGTGCATAAAAAAAGTGTTAAATCTTACTGAGATTGTTGCAATCAGAGGAAAAATGTGATATAATAGCTTTGTATAATAGGTATATCAGAACAAAAAAAGAGGAAGTTGTGCTAATGGCGGAAAAACTTATCAGCGTGGACAGAATGGAAACTGTACTCAGCCTTTTCGGCAATTATGACAAGAATGTTAATCTTATCCAAAAAGAGTATAATGTTGTGATTCTCGGCAGAGGTGACGATATCAAGATAACAGGCGATGAGGAGAACGTATTTAACGCCTCGGAAGCTATAAATAGCCTCATTGCTCTTATCAACAAGGGCGAGGCTATCACTGAGCAGACTATAAGATATGTTTTCACACTTGTGCGTGAGGGCAAGCAGTATGAGATAAAGCATATGTCTGATGACGGCGTATGCGTAACGGTGAGCGGAAAGCTCGTCAAGCCGAAAACTCTCGGTCAGAAAAGATATGTTGAAGCAATAAGGAAAAAGACTATCGTCATGGGCATTGGTCCTGCGGGAACGGGCAAGACTTATCTTGCGGTGGCAATGGCGGTAAAAGCTTTCAAGGCGCACGAGGTGGAGAAGATAATCCTTACACGTCCTGCGGTTGAAGCAGGAGAAAAGCTGGGTTTTCTTCCGGGCGACCTGCAATGTAAGGTAGACCCATATCTCAGACCGCTTTATGACGCACTTTTTGAAATGCTCGGTCCTGACACTTTCGCTAAACAGCAGGAGCGTGGCTGTATCGAAGTCGCTCCGCTGGCATACATGAGAGGACGTACTCTTGACGATTCTTTCATTATCCTTGATGAAGCGCAGAACACCACTCACGAGCAGATGAAGATGTTCCTTACACGTCTTGGATTCAACTCAAAGATAGTCATAACAGGCGATATAACGCAGATAGACCTGCCTGACCAGAGAAAGTCAGGACTTATTCAGGCAATGAACGTACTCAAAGGCATTGACGATATATCAATAAACAGATTTACCGACAAGGACGTTGTCCGTCACAAGCTTGTGCAGGACATAATCCTTGCTTATGAAAAATATAACAAAAAAGGAATGTGAAAAAGTAATGGGCAAGGTAAAAGTAATGATAACCAACAACCAGACAGAGGTAAAGATACCTGTTGGCATAAGGCTTCTTGTAAGACGCTGTTGCCATGCTGTGTTGGAATATGAGGGCCACAATGATGATTTTGAAGTTTCTGTATCTTTTGTGAATGACGAGCAGATACATGAGCTTAACAAGGAGCATAGAAACATAGACCGCTCAACAGACGTGCTGAGCTTTCCTCTTGGCGAGAATGGTGATTTTGACATGAACCACGAAACAGGCGCTTTCCTGCTGGGAGATATAGTCATAAGCCTTGAAACGGCTTACCGTCAGGCTGAGATATATGGTCACTCTCTTGAAAGAGAGATAGGCTTTTTGACAGTACATTCAATGCTTCATCTCCTTGGCTATGACCATGAAGAAAGCAATCTTCAGGAGAGGATAATGCGTGAAAAGGAAGAAGCTATACTTGGCAATCTGGGCATATCCCGTGACGCCACTTTCTTAGGCGAGCATGAACACAGGTAAAACAGGGATAGGACGTTTCTTCAAGGGCTTTGTTTATGCCTTTGAGGGCGTTGTGAGCTGTATAAAAACAGAGCGCAATATGCGTTTTCACATTGGCGTTGCAGTGCTTGTGATACTGCTTATGCGATTTTACGGGCTTAGCGCCGCCGAAACTGCCGCAGTTTATATCTGCATAGGACTTGTTATTTCACTAGAGCTTGTGAACACGGCTGTTGAAGCCGCTGTGGATATGGCGTGTAAAGATAAAAACCCCCTTGCTAAAAAGGCTAAAGACTGTGCGGCAGGGGCTGTTCTCATTGCGGCGGCAGCTTCTGTGGCTGTGGGAATAAGGATATTCTGGGACTATTATGCTTTTATGGCGATAGCCTCTTATTTTGCAAGAAACATATGGCTAGGGATAGCTTTAGCCGCAGGTGTGATACTGTGGCTCGTATGGGTGTTCAAAACACCTGCTGACAAAGATAAAAAAGATAAGGAAAAATATATATGAACAAGAAAAATGCAAATTCAAAAAATGCGTTCGTCACCATTGTTGGACGTGCGAACGCAGGCAAATCCTCATTGCTAAACGCACTTGTGGGCGAAAAGATAGCCGCAGTGAGCGACAAGCCGCAGACAACAAGAACAAAGATAACAGGAGTTCTCACAAAGGGAGAAACACAGTTCGTTTTCATGGACACACCTGGTATGCACAAGGCTAAAAACAAGCTTTCAGAGCATATGCTCAACGCTGTGAACGAGTCTGTTGCAGGGGTTGACCTTATTATCCTTATGGCTGACTGCACAAAGAAAATATCCGAAAACGAGCGTGAGCTTGTAAAGGGCTTCAAGACAGGCAAGACTAAGGTGATACTTGTGCTGAACAAGATAGATCTTCTTGAAAACAAAGAGGATCTTATCGCAGTTATAGCAGAGTATTCAAAGCTTTTTGATTTTATAGATATCGTACCAGTGAGCGTTCTTGAAAAGGACGGCCTTGATATTATTATGGAAGATCTTGAAAAGAATGCTGTGGAGGGTCCGCACTACTTCCCTGATGATAAATTCACAGACCAGCCAGAAAAGGTCATAATGGCTGAGATAATAAGAGAAAAGGCACTCAATAACCTTAATGACGAAGTTCCTCACGGCATAGCTGTGACTATCGAACAGCTTAACGAGCGTGAAAATAGAAACGGTGAAGCTATACTTGATGTTACCGCTACTATTTACTGTGAGAGAGAGTCACACAAGGGTATACTTATTGGAAAAGGCGGCTCTATGCTTAGAAAGATAGGTCAGGAAGCAAGAGCTGACCTTGAAGATTTCTTCCAGATAAAAGTAAATCTCCAGTGCTGGGTAAAGGTAAAAGAGGGCTGGAGAAACCGTGAGGGCATGATAAAGAATTTCGGTTTGGAATAAAGGCAACATATTTTTCCGCTTATAATGACCGCCAAAAAAGCTGATAATATCAGTAAGGCGGTGAATATCATGACTTTATGGGACAAGTTCTTTGAAAGCGGCAGGATAGAGGATTATCTCACATATGCCGCACACAGAAAAGAGGATACTGACAATGCTGACCTTTATGGGACTGATACTGAGGGAAAATGACAGGGGCGAAACAAGCAAATCCGTCACTGTCCTCACAGCAGAGCGTGGAGTCATAGATATATTTGTTCGTGGAGGCAGGAAAAGCACGAAAAATGCGTCATCAACGCAGCTTTTTGCATACTCTAAGCTGTGCGTTGAGGAAAAGAAGAACGCTAAAGACCAATCAATGTTTTTTCTCAACAGCAGTGAATCAGAGAAGCTTTTTTACAACATCAGGCTCGACCCTAAGAAAACGGCTCTTGCCTCTTACTTTTCTGAGCTTCTCATGTATATACGAACAGAGGAAAGCGGCTGTGACGAGATAATGCGGCTGACTCTGAACACACTTTATTTTCTCGATAAAGGCGACAGGGATAACGAACTTCTCAAATCTATATTTGAGTTTCGTCTGCTGTGCGAAGCAGGATTAAGACCTGCGCTTCTTGGCTGTTCGGTTTGCATGGCGTATGAAGCTGACATTATGCACTTCAACCTGTCAACAGGGGTCTTGGAGTGTGACAAGTGCTGTTATAATCCTGACAGCATTTACGATATTGAATTAGACAGGACTATGCTATACATAGTCCGATTTATTGCACTGACGGAATATGAGCGGCTTTTTGCTTTTAAGATAAGCGAAAGATATCAGAAAAAACTGACCGCTTTTACAGAGCGGTTTGTTAGATATAATCTGAAAGGCAAGTTTCCGTCGCTTGATTTTTACAGACTTTTGTAGGCATTGCGTAGCTTTGCCTATTGTCATATTTTGAGGTATATATAATGGACGAAAGATTTTATGATTCGCTGGAGCTGAACAAAATTCTTGAAATGCTTTCAAAAGAATGCTCCAACGAAAAAACGAAAAAAATGGCTTTGGGGATAAAGCCTTGTTCTGATCTTTACACGGTCAAGAAAGAAACAGGCAAGACCGCCGAAGCACTTGAACTCAGCGTGAGATACGGCACGCCGAATTTCTACAACATAAATGACGTATCAACTTACATCAAAAGAGCCGAGGCAGGCGGTGTGCTTTCTCTCGGAGAGCTTATCCAGATAAGACGCTTGCTTGCACAGACCTATGAGCTTCACCACTGGTATGAGCAGTGTGAGAACAAGGACACTTCCCTTTCATATCTCTTTGAAATGCTCTATCCAAACAAATATCTGCAGCAGCGACTTGAAACGGCTATCATAGATGAAACAAAGCTTTCTGACGACGCAAGTGCGGAGCTGAGAAGCATAAGACAGAAGATAACACGTTCAGGGCTTAAGATAAGAGAGACCCTTGACAAGATGATAAAATCCCCAAGCACTCAGAAATATTTGCAGGAGAGCATTGTCACAATGCGTGACGGACGCTTCGTTCTTCCGGTAAAGACTGAGTTCAAGGGCAATGTCAGCGGTCTTGTTCATGACACCTCCGCAACAGGCTCAACCCTTTTTATCGAGCCTATGTCAGTTGTGGAAGCCAACAACGATATCCGCATTTTGCAGGGTCAGGAGCAGGACGAGATACACAGGATAATCGCTGAATTTTCTATGGAATGTGCCGAAATGAAAGACCAGCTCATTTCAAACTACAATGCAGTAACAGAGCTTAACCTTTATTTTGCAAAGGCAAACCTCGGTGCAAAAATGAGAGCAATGCTCCCTGAGATATCCAATGACGGTGTTATTGTGCTGAACAAGGCACGTCACCCTCTTATCGACCCAAAAAAGGTCGTGCCTATAAACTTCTCTATTGGCACTGACTATCACTCCCTGATAATAACAGGTCCTAACACGGGCGGTAAGACAGTTGTGCTTAAAACTGTGGGTCTGCTCACGCTTATGACAATGTGCGGTCTGCTCATTCCTGCGTCAGACGGAAGCAGGATATCAGTATATAAAAACGTGCTCGTTGATATCGGCGACCAGCAGTCTATAGAAAACAATCTGTCTACATTCTCTTCTCACATAAGCAGAGTAAAGACCATACTTGACGAGGCTGACAGCGAAAGCCTTGTGCTTCTTGACGAGCTTGGTTCAGGCACTGACCCTGTGGAGGGTGCTGCACTGGCGGTGGCTATAATCGAACGCATAAGGATATTCGGTGCGACGCTAGTTACAACTACACACTATCAGGAGCTTAAAATGTACGCTATCGACACTCCTGACGTTGAGAACGCTTCATGCGAGTTTGAGGTGCAGACTTTGCACCCGACATACAGGCTTATCATAGGCTCACCCGGTAAGTCCAACGCTTTTGCTATCTCTGAAAGTCTTGGTATCGACAAGGATATAATCAAGTACGCTGAATCGCTTATTTCTGAGGATAACAGAAAGTTTGAAACTATCATAGACAATCTTGAACGCACAAGAATGCAGCTTGAAGAAAACAACAGGCTTGCGGAGAAATACCGTGCGGAAAGCGAGGCTCTCAGAAAAGAGCTTGCAGAGCAGAAAGAAAAATTCTACGATCAGAAAGAAGCCGAGCTTGAAAGGGCAAGACGTGAGGCTCAGCAGATCGTAAATCGTGTTCAGCGTGAGTCGCAGGCGCTTGTTGACGAGCTTGACAAGCTGAGAAAAGAGAAAGAAAATCCAAACTTCACTCAGAAAGCCATTGACGCAAGGCACAAGCAGAAGTCCACAATGAACAAGCTTTACAGCGAGGCTAACCCTGTTTCTGAAAGCAGGAACGAGGGATATGTGCTGCCAAGACCGTTGAAAAAGGGCGACAACGTGCTTATCGTTGACACAAACAGAAAGGGTATCATTATAACGCCCCCTGACAACAGCGGAATGTGCTTCATTCAGGCAGGCATAATGAAAACCAAGATAGATGTAAAGAAGCTTCAGCTTATTGAAAAACAACAGCCGCAAAAGCAGACAAAGAAGCCTGTGAAAAAAGGCGGAGTATCTAAAAACGGCATTGAGAGCCGCATGACACGAAAGGTATCCACCGAGCTTGATATCAGGGGCTATGCCGCTGACGAGGGCGTTCATGAAATGGAGCAGTTTATTTCTGACGCTATCATGTCAGGAGTGACGATGCTCACCATAATCCACGGCAGAGGCACTGGTATTCTCCGTGACGCCATAAGGCGTGCGCTTAAACACCACCCTTCTGTAAAATCATTCAGAAAAGGCGTTTACGGCGAGGGCGAGGACGGAGTAACCATAGTCGAACTTAAATAATCACATATCACCGCATTTTGGTATATAATAAGCCAAAGGCGGTGATTTTTTTGAGCGTTCACAAGCGTTCTTTCAAGAACAGAATTTCATACATAATTCTTGCTGTCGTTATTATTCTTGCACTGCTCACGACGGTATTTTTTGCACAGCTTTCAAGGCACATCAGCGAAATAAGCGAGTTTGAAAGCAAGCAGGCGGCACTTGACGTGATAAATGCGGCCATAAGCAGAGAGCTTGAAAAACTGCCCCAGAGCAGTTATATAAAGATATCTGAAACTGACGGCAGGATAACCTCCATAAACAGCGATACGAACGCTGTGAACAGGCTTCAAAGCAGTGTTTCAAGGGCTGTGAACGAAAGCCTTTCACAGCTTGAGGGTACAAAACTCAGCGTACCCATCGGCACACTTTCAGGAATAAATATCCTCACAGGCAGAGGTTTTGACATACCACTGCGGCTTCATCAGATAGGTGCGGCAAAAACAGAGCTTAAAAGCAATTTAACGGAAGCAGGGATAAATCAGACAAAATACAGCCTCTATCTCACTGTGACCATAGAAATGACAGCCATTCTTCCTGCACACTCTACGGATATCGTGGTGAGCTATGACTATCCCGTAAGCGAAACTGTTATCGTAGGGGAGATACCTGATATGTACTTAGGCAAGGGAAAAGGCTGATTTTTTCGCAGTTTATAGAAAAAAGGCTTGTATTTCACCAGCAATTATGGTATAATATAAAGGGCAATACCGCATAAGGCACGCCTAACGGCTTTGCACGCAATCTGCTTGCAGATTTTCCGTTATCTCGCACAGAAACTCCTTGAAATACGGAAGTATTCCTGCGTCGTTTCTATACAAGCTAACGAAAAATCTGGCTACGCATCTTGCGTACAATCCTTATGTGGTATTGCCCTGCGTATGATATGCCGTAAAAAGTTGGCAGAAATGGAGTTGTGTTATTTTGAACGAACAGGACGCTAAAAAACGTATAGACGAGCTTGTGAAGCTTTTGAATTATCACTCTCAGCTTTACTATGTTGAGGACAGGAACGAGATCACAGACTATGAATACGATATGCTCCAGCAGGAACTAAAGGGTCTTGAGGAGCAGTTTCCGCAGTTTATCAGAAGCGACTCCCCTACTCAGCGTGTAGGCGGCAAGGCGATATCAATATTTGAGAAAGTCACACACCGTGTGCAAATGGGTTCTTTGCAGGACGTTTTTTCCTTTGAACAGGTGAGAAGCTTTATTGAGACAGTTCAGCAGGCTGTGGATAAACCGCAATTCGTTGTTGAGCCGAAAATAGACGGACTTTCGGTATCCCTTGAATATCACAATGGTGAGCTTGCCATAGGTTCTACCCGTGGTGACGGCTTTGTGGGCGAGGACGTTACTTCTAATCTGAAAACTGTAAAGTCCATTCCTATAAAAATAAACGAGGAACTGCCTTTGATAGAAGTCAGAGGTGAAACATATATGCCGAGAAATGTTTTTCTGAAGCTTGTTAAAGAGCAGGAGGATAATGACGAGCAGCCTTTCAAAAACCCTAGAAACGCCGCCGCAGGTTCTCTTAGACAGAAAGACCCTAAGATAGCGGCAAAAAGAAAGCTTGATATTTTTGTGTTCAATGTTCAGCAGATAGAGGGCAAGGAACTTACTTCTCACAAGGAGTCACTTGACTATCTGAAAACACTGGGATTCAAGACTATCCCTGATTACAAGCGTGTGTCTACCGCTGATGAGGTCATAGACTGCATAAAGGCTATCGGAGAAAAGCGTTTTGACCTGCCATTCGATATTGACGGCGTTGTTATAAAGGTCGACGATTTCAGACAGCGTGAGATACTTGGTGCAACTGCAAAAGTGCCAAAGTGGGCTGTGGCTTACAAGTTTCCGCCTGAGGAAAAGACCTCAAAGCTGCTTGATATAGAGCTTAACGTGGGCAGAACCGGTGCTATAACACCTGTGGCCGTGTTTGAGCCTGTTTTTCTTGCAGGCACGAGCGTTTCAAGGGCGACCCTACACAATCAGGATTTTATAAGAGAGAAAAACATTTCCGTGGGGGATATCATCAAGGTGCGCAAGGCAGGAGATATAATCCCTGAGGTACTTGGCTCTGTGGAAAAGCATGGCGACGGGGTTTTCACGCTCCCTGAGTGCTGTCCTGTATGCGGAACAAAGCTTGTGAAGTCCGAGGAAGAAGCGGCGGTAAGGTGTCCGAACGTTGAATGTCCTGCGCAGATATTCAGAAGCATCGTTCACTTTGCTTCAAAGGGCGCAATGAACATTGACGGTCTTGGTCCGCAGATAGTTCACACCCTTCTTGACAACAAGCTTATCACCTCTGTGGCTGACCTTTACACTCTGAGCGAAAACAAGCTTTTACAGCTTGACAACTTCAAGGAAAAATCAGTGAACAATCTGCTTAGTGCTATAGAAAAGTCAAAGTCCAATTCTTTGGACAGATTGGTGTTTGGTCTGGGCATAAGAAATATCGGACAGGCTTCTGCGAAGCTTCTGTGCGACAAGTTCGGCGACCTTGACAACATCATGAACGCTTCCGCTGAGCAGATATCCGAGATAGACGGCTTTGGCGGCGTAATGGCGCAAAGCGTTTACAACGCTTTCCATGAAGAGCATATGATAGAGCTTATCCAAAGGCTCAAAGAATGTGGGATAAACACAAAGTATGAGAAGATACAGATAGACGACCGCTTTGCAGGAAAGACTTTTGTTCTCACGGGCACTTTGCCGACACTGAAAAGAAGCGAAGCAAAAGCACTCATTGAGAAATACGGTGGCAAGGCAAGCGGCTCGGTGTCCAAAAAAACGGACTATGTTCTTGCAGGTGAGGAAGCAGGAAGCAAGCTTGATAAAGCTCAGCAGCTCGGTATCGAAATAATCACCGAAGAACAGTTCAAGGATATGATAAAATAAGATAATATCTTTTTATATAAATAAAACAGGAGGAATGTAAAATGAACATTGACATTAAACACATTGCCAAGCTGGCAAGACTTCGCATTGAAGACGATCAGCTTGATAAGTTTGAGTCAGAAATGGAAAACATCGTGGGAATGGTTGAAAAGCTCCCCGACATTCAGGACGAAATGACCCTTGACCATGACAACCCGATGATACTCAGAAAAGACGTGGCTGTTCAGGATAAATTCACAAGACAGGAGCTTATGCAGAACGCTCCTCAGGTAAAGGCAGGCTGTCTTGTCGTGCCTAAAACAGTAGAGTAAGGAGTGTTATAATTGGAACTTTTTGAAAGAAATGCCTGCGACTTGTCAGAAATGATAAAGAACAAGGAAATAAGCTCCGCAGAGCTTACAAAGTCTGTTTTTGACAGAATAAAAGCAGTTGAGGGCAAGGTAGACGCTTATCTGACACTTGACGAAGAAAACGCTATGAAAAAAGCCGCTGAGATAGATGAAAAGCTTGCAAATGGCGAAGAGCTTTCACCTTTGGCTGGTATACCTGTTGGTATCAAGGACAATATCTCAACAAAGGGTCTGAGAACAACTTGTGCATCAAAAATGCTTGGAAACTATGTTCCGCCTTTCAATGCGACTGTAATGAACAAGCTTGACGATATCGTTGTAACAGGCAAGCTCAACATGGACGAGTTCGCTATGGGTTCATCAACCGAGAACTCACATTTTAAGCCAACAAAGAACCCATTTGATACAGAGAGGATACCTGGCGGTTCATCAGGCGGATCTGCTGCGGCTGTTGCAGCAAGAGAGGCTATCGTTACCCTTGGTTCTGACACTGGCGGATCTATCAGACAGCCTGCTTCATACTGCGGCGTTGTAGGTCTGAAGCCTACATACGGCAGCGTTTCAAGATACGGTCTTGTTGCTTTCGCTTCATCACTGGATCAGATCGGACCTCTCGGCAAGTGCGTAAAGGACGTTGCTATGGTACAGTCCGCTATCGTTGGTCATGATAAGTATGACGCTACTTCTTCCTATAGAGAGTATCCTGATTTTGCGGCTGACCTCAAGGCCGACGTAAAGGGTCTGAGGATCGGTATACCAAAAGAGTATTTCGGTGAGGGTATCGACCCATTCGTTAAGCAGTCTGTAATGAATGCTGTCAAGGAGCTTGAAAAGCAGGGCGCAACTGTAAAGGAGATCTCTCTGCCGTCTACAGATTATGCACTTTCATCATACTACATCATTTCTTCTGCAGAAGCTTCTTCAAACCTTGCAAGATTTGACGGTGTAAGATACGGCTTCAGAGCTGAAGAATATGACGGACTTGTTGATATGTACGAGAGAACACGTTCAGAGGGCTTCGGCGACGAAGTAAAGAGAAGAATAATGCTAGGCACATTCGTGCTTTCATCAGGTTTCTATGACGCTTACTACAAGAAAGCAAAGCTCGTTCAGAAGAGAATAATGCAGGAGTTCGCATCTCAGTTCGCTGACGTTGACGTTATCGCTACTCCGACAGTTCCGTCAACAGCATTCAAGATCGGTGAAAACACTGACGATCCCCTTAAAATGTACGCAAACGATGTCTGCACTGTTACAGTGAACATTGCAGGTCTTCCTGCAATAAGCATTCCTTGTGCATATGACGACAAGGGTCTGCCTGTTGGTATGCAGCTTATCGGCGGAAAGTTTACAGAGCAGCGTCTGCTTAACACAGCTTATGCTTATGAGCAGCTTGTTGGCGGATTCAAAATGCCTGAGCTTTAAGGAAAGGGGTCACAAAAATGGTAAAAGGCTACGAAGTTGTAATCGGTCTTGAAACTCATGCTGAGCTTAATACCGAGTCTAAAATATACTGCGACTGCAAGAACCAGTTCGGTCTTGAAGTCAATTCACAGGTTTGCCCTATCTGCATGGGTATGCCTGGCACACTGCCTACTCTTAACGAAAAGGTAGTTGATTATGCAATAAGAATGGGTCACGCACTCAACTGCGAGATAAACCGTGTCTGCAAGCAGGACAGAAAGAACTATTTCTACCCTGACCTGCCAAAGGCTTATCAGATATCACAGGCAGAAGTTCCTCTCTGCGGCAAGGGTTATGTTGATATCCTTGTTGACGGCGAGGAAAGAAGAATAGGTATCACAAGAATACACATCGAGGAGGACGCAGGTAAGCTTCTCCACTCTGACAAGTTCCATGGTGTATCACTTGTTGACCTTAACCGCTGCGGCGTTCCGCTTATCGAGATAGTTTCAGAGCCTGATATGCGTTCTTCACAGGAGGCTAAGGTCTATCTTGAAACACTGAAATCTATTCTCCAGTATCTTGGCATATGCGACTGTAAGATGCAGGAAGGCTCTATCAGATGTGACGTAAACGTATCAGTTCACAAGCCTGGCGAGCCATTCGGCACACGTTCTGAGATGAAGAACGTAAACAGCTTCTCTGCCGCTGTAAGAGGTATCGACTACGAGGTAGAAAGACAGATAGCTGTTCTTGAAGCAGGCGGAAAGGTCGAGCAGGAAACTCGCCGTTGGGACGACGAAAAGGGAATGAGCATTCCAATGCGTTCAAAAGAGGACGCACAGGATTATCGTTACTTCCCTGAGCCGGACCTGCTCACTATCGTTGTTGAGCAGGAGCGTGTTGACGAGCTTAAAAAGAGTATCCCAGAGCTTCCAAACGTAAAGATACTCAGATATGTAAAGAAGTTCGGTCTGAACATAAAGGATGCAACGTTTATAGCAGAGTCTGTTTCCCTTGCAAAGCTTTTTGACGACTGCATGGCAAAGGACAAGTTCCCTGCAAAGTGCTATACAACATGGATACTTGGCGACCTTGTTAAGTACATGAACGCAACAGGCAAGACTCTCGAAGATACAAAGCTCACTGCTGACAATCTTACTGACCTCGTCGCTGCTATCGAGGCAAAGACCATTTCCAACGCTGGTGGAAAGAAAGTTTTTGCAGTTCTTCTCGAGGAGGACAAAAAGGTAAGCGACATTATCGAGGAACAGGGTCTTGCACAGGTCTCTGATGACAGCGCACTTGAAAAGATCGCTGACGAAGTTCTTGCCGCAAACGAAAAGTCTGTAAATGACTACAAGGGCGGAAAGACAAATGCTCTGGGCTATCTGGTAGGTCAGTGCATGAAGGCTTCAAAGGGCAAGGCTAACCCAGGAAAGATGAAGGAGATAATCCTTGCAAAGCTTGGCTGAGCACAGAAAAATCTGATATAACGAAAGAGGATCGCATTTGCGGTCCTCTTTTTTGTACTCATATAAGTTTCCCATAACAAAACTCGCCATCTGACGAGGTTATCTCTATCTTTAAAAGCTGTCGCCTTAAGGAAACTTCTTCGCTCGTCCTCGGTATTTTCACTGTCACATAATTTGGCGCATGACCTTGGTGCCACTGAGGGCTTGTTTCCTTTTCAAACAAAACCTCCTGCACTGTGCCAACAAGGCTTTTGAGATACAAAGCCTTTGTTTCGTTGCATACATCTGCCATTTGAGCCGCACGACTGTGCTTGGTCTTGCGGTCGAGCTGACCTTTCATTTTGTCGGCAACAGTGGTAGGTCTGCGTGAATATGGGAAAATATGCGTTTCTGCAAAAGATATCTTCTTTGCAAATGCCAGCGACTTTTCAAATTCCTCGTCAGTTTCCTGTGGAAAGCCCACCATTATATCGGTGGTTATAGCGCAGTTTGGAAAATACCTGCGAAGCTTCTCGCAAAGCTCAGCATACTCCGCCGTATCATAATGGCGGTTCATGCGCTTCAAAGTTTCGTCACAGCCACTTTGCAGGGAAAGATGAAAATGTGGACAGAGTTTTTCAAGCTTTGACATTCGCAGGATATCTTCATCTGAAATAAGCTCAGGCTCAACAGAGCCGATACGCACTCTGTAATCGCCATCACAGCCGCAGGCGGCTTCAACAGCGTCAATGAGCCGTGTGCCGTTTTTGAAGTCTCTGCCGTAACAGCAAAGATTTATGCCCGTGAGGATTATCTCCTTGTGACCTGAGTCAACGAGCTGCTGAACTTCGGGAGCGATATCCTCCAAAGGTTTTGAGCAGATGTGTCCTCTCGCAGTGGGGATAATACAGTAGGTGCAATACTGATCACAGCCGTCTTGAATTTTGATATACGCACGAGTTTTTTGGTCAGCACCTGAGTTTGTCATTTTCTCAAAAGCCTCTCCCCTCTCACGAGGAACTATCCTGATAATACGCTCGCCACTTGTGATATACCTTTTTATAAGGGCAGGTATCTCCTTTTTTGCACCTGTGCCAACTATGATACCGCACTCGTCAAGAGCAGAAGCTTCCTTTTCAAAAGCCTGCGGAAAACAGCCTGCCAAAACTATCAGACACTCAGGATTAGCTTTTTTTATCTTGTGGATAAGCTGTCGGCATTTTGAGTCCGACTGAGCGGTAACAGTGCAGGTATTTACAACACAGACCTCTGCATCAGCATAATCCTCAGTGACCTCATACCCCTCGGACAGCATTGCTTCCTTTATATTTTCTGTTTCATATTGGTTTACCTTGCAGCCGAATGTATAGAAAAAGGCTTTCATATTTGATTTCCTTTCAGTAGCCAAATGTTTATAATGCACAATAAATCACAGTAATATATGTGCATATTGCATAAATCTAAACTTTGATTTTTATCACTCTTGACTATTGTACCATATTTTAATTTTTTTTGCAAATATCCATTGACAAATCAAAAAAATCGTTTATAATATAAATTGTAGAGAAAAGATCTACAGAATTTATGTGGGAATCAAGATCGGATATACCGATCATTCTGAAGGAGGAATATTTATGACAAAGGTAAAAATCATGCTCGATTCCATTGCAGCGGTAAAGAAGTTTGTAAGCGTAGTTTCTATGTACGACTTTGATGTGGATCTTGCGTCAGGAAGATATGCAGTTGACGCTAAGTCAATTATGGGTATTTTCAGCCTTGACCTTTCAAATCCTATCCAGCTCGTAGCACACACAGACGACGCTACTAAATTCCTTGACGAGATCAAAGAATTTATTGTTGACTAAACTTTGATATCACGAAAGCACTGAGTTTTAAAAGCTCAGTGCTTTTTTTGTTGCAAAATTTAAACGATTTCGCATTTTTGCAAAATCTCATCGTATAGTTTAATATATTTACGAATATACACTTTCTACTTTTGTTGTATTTTCATTCAAAACGCATATAAAACGTTTGAGATTTTCGTAATAAGAAAACTTTTAGTTGATTTGTTATAGCTTTTATATAAGTTCCACATTAACTAAAACGTTTTAATATGATTAATTATCCAAATTTTATATAATGAATTAACATGAAATAAGTAAAATTCATATTAATATCTTCGTGTATAATATTTTACACAATATCTGTTTACTATTTGTTCACATGGGCATATAATTATATATGGATTAAGATATGTGACATATAAGTATAGAACTGCTGTTGCCAATGTAAAAAGAAACGAAAATATCAGAAATTTTCGGTTCTTTTTAGTTTTTTAGAGGTTATTATTGCGAAAGGAGGATATGCCAAAGGGCATAATCACGAACATGATCAAAGCTTATATCAGGATAAACGATCTTAATGACATCAAGACTTTGCATGAAGCGGCTTTAAGCTGCAAATACGATCTGGTGGTGCAGTCAGGAACAAAAATACTCAATCCAAAATCACTTATGGGTATTTTCGGTCTTGGCACAAAGAAAACTGTATCGCTGGTAGCTAAATATGACGACAAGCGTGATTTTCTCGAAAAATTCGGTGATCTGATCTCAACTTAGATCATTCCTTATAAAAGCGTTCTGCTGCTGCGGAGCGCTTTTCTCTTTTGCCCTTGTAATCACAAGAGCTATATGTTATAATAGTACAAAAAAGACAAGGAGATAACTAATGAGCGTAAAAATAATATTGCTTGCACTGGAAACTTTGCTGTTGTTTCTGTTTCTTGTACCATTACCTGTTATATGCTCTGGCAACCTGCTTGGCATCATCGTTTCGGTGATGCTAATGATCATAACGGCAAACTGGACAAAATTCTGCGGTATTATATCAAAAATATGGGGACATGGCGCAGGTAAATTCGGGCTTATCTTTGTAAGCACATTGATACTTGCTGGGATAATATATGTGGGCATTCTTTCCATACTTATGTACAAAGCACAGGAAAACCGCCCTGAAAAAGCCAACGTTATAGTTGTGCTTGGCTGTCAGGTAAAAGGCGAACGTCCCTCACGAATGTTACGCAGACGACTTGACGCTGCAATTAAGGCTATGAACGACAATCCCGATACGCTTTGTATAGTTTCAGGTGGCAAGGGTGATGATGAGAAAATAAGCGAAGCCTTGGCAATGAAAAACTATCTGCTAGAAAAAGGCATGGACAGCGACAGGATAATAATGGAGGACAAGTCCACTTCAACTTACGAAAATATCCAAAACTCTCTCAAGATACTCGATGAACTCGGCATGAGCCATGATATGACTATCGTCACAGACGGCTTTCATCAATACCGTGCTAGCCTTATCGCAAAGGCTCAGGGCGTGGAGAATGTCACCGCTTATTCAGCCTACACCGAGCCACGATACCTGTTCACATATTGGGTGAGAGAGTGGCTTGGGCTAACGCACTTTTTCATGCTGGGCAGCTAACTAAATTTCACGAAAATTTGCACAAAAAGCTATTGAAAACAGCACAAAGGTATGCTAGAATAAAGTCATAAATAAATGAAAATCGGAGGTTAAAACATGAAAAATATACCAGAAGTAAGACTTGGCATCATTGCAGTTTCAAGAGATTGCTTCCCTATGTCGCTTTCAGAATCAAGACGTATCAAGGTCTGTCAGGAGTACAAAAAGGCTTACGGAGATATCTACGAATGTCCTACAGTTGTGGAGAACGAGAATGATATGCTCAAAGCCCTTGACGAGGTAAACACAGCAGGCTGCAACGCACTTGTTGTATATCTTGGAAACTTCGGACCTGAGTCCTCAGAAACACTTCTAGCAAAGAAGTTTGGCGGTCCTGTTATGTTCGTTGCGGCTGCTGAAGAACCATGCGGTGATGCACTTATCGACAACAGAGGCGACGCTTACTGCGGAATGCTCAACGCAAGCTATAACCTTGCACTGAGAAACATCAAGGCTTATATCCCTGAGTACCCTGTTGGTACACCTGATGAGTGCGCAAAGATGATAAGCGAGTTCGTTCCAGTTGCAAGGGCTATCCTCGGTCTTAAGGATCTGAAGATAATCTCATTCGGACCACGTCCACAGGACTTTCTTGCCTGCAACGCACCTATCAGACAGCTCTACAACATGGGTATTGAGATAGAAGAAAACTCAGAGCTTGACCTTTTCGAGTCATTCAACGCCCATGCCGGCGACGAGAGAATATCTGCTGTTGTGGCTGACATGGAAGCAGAGCTTGGCAAGGGCAATAAAATGGCAGGCATCCTTCCAAGACTTGCGCAGTATGAGCTTACTCTTCTTGACTGGGCAGAAGCTCACAAGGGCTCAAGGAAATATGTTGTATTTGCAAACAAGTGCTGGCCTGCATTCCAAACGCAGTTTGGCTTCGTTCCTTGCTATGTTAATTCAAGACTTACAAAGATAGGCATTCCTGTTGCCTGCGAAGTAGATATCTACGGTGCTGTCAGCGAATACATAGGCGTTTGTGTATCACAAAAGCCTGTTACGCTCCTTGACATCAACAACACTGTTCCTGCGGACATATACAATGATGATATCGCAGGAAAGTTCCCTTACACACATAAGGATACATTCATGGGCTTCCACTGCGGAAACACAGCTTCATGCCTTGTAAAAGAGCCTGAGATGAAGTTCCAGCGTATCATGAAGAGAAATCTTGAGCCAGACAGCGAACCTAATATTTCAAGAGGTACACTTGAGGGCGATATCGTTGACGGAAATATAACATTCTTCCGCTTCCAGTCAACGGCTGACGCACAGCTCAAAGGATATATTGCAGAGGGCGAAGTTCTTCCTGTGGCAACACGTTCATTCGGCTCTATCGGTATTTTCGCTATCAACGAAATGGGCAGATTTTACCGCCATGTTCTCGTTCAGAAGAACTATCCTCACCACGGTGCTGTTGCTTTTGGTCACTATGGAAAGGCACTCCACAGTGTTATGACATATCTTGGTATGACAGACATAGGCTTCAATCAGCCAAAGGGTATGCTTTATCCAACAGAAAATCCGTTTGCAGATTAATATTTTAGGGATACCGCACTGTAATGGTGCGGTATTTCTGCTTTTATGAACTAAAAAATCAACAAGTGAGCCAACGCTTATTCACACATAATTATATGCCCTGCCGAATAATAATAATTTTATTGACAAATATGCGAAAAATGTAGTATAATAGAGGTAACTATTATAAGGAGATGTAGCCATGTCTGTTTACCGTATTTATGTAGAAAAAAAGCCTGAATTTGCAGTTGAGGCAAATTCACTTATCGGCGGAATAAAGTCAGCTCTGGGACTTGATAACCTTACAGGTCTGAGAGTTATAAACCGCTATGACGCAGAGGGTCTTTCAAGAGAGGATTTCGACCTTGCAGCGCCAGTCGTTTTCTCTGAGCCTGCTGTTGACGTTACTTACGATCACCTGCCTGCTGTAAAAGCTGACGAGTTTGTTTTTGCAGTTGAGTATCTGCCAGGTCAGTTTGATCAGAGAGCTGATTCCTGCGCACAGTGTATCTCACTTCTCACTGGAGGAAAAAGACCTACTATCAAGTCAGCGAGAATTTATATCGTTTCTGGCAAACTCACAGAAGCAGAGCTTGACCAGATCAAGCACTATATGATAAACCCTGTTGAGTCAAGAGAAGCTTCCCTTGATTGCTTCGATACACTCGATATCAAGTATACTATCCCTACCACAGTTAAGACTGTTGAGGGCTTTATCTATTCAACAGACGATGACCTGAGATTCATGCTCACAGACTTGGGTCTTGCAATGGACTTTGACGATATCAAGTTCTGTCAGGATTATTTCAAGAACGTTGAAAAGAGAAATCCTACTATCACTGAGATAAGAATGATAGACACATATTGGTCTGACCACTGCCGTCATACTACATTCTCCACTATCGTCGATAACGTTTCTATCGACTCAGACTACATAGCTGCTACCTTTGCAGACTATATCAACACAAGAAAAGACCTTTATGCAGGCAGAACTGACAAGCCTGTTACACTTATGGATCTTGCTTGTATCGGTGCAAAGCAGCTAAAAAAAGCTGGTCTGCTCAAAGACCTTGACGAGAGTGAGGAGATAAACGCTTGCTCTGTTAAGATAACTGTTGACGTTGACGGCAATCCTGAGGACTGGCTGCTCATGTTCAAAAACGAAACACACAACCACCCTACAGAGATCGAACCTTTCGGCGGTGCGGCAACTTGCCTCGGTGGCGCTATCAGAGACCCTCTGTCAGGACGTTCATATGTATATCAGGCAATGAGAGTAACAGGCGCAGGCAATCCGCTGGTTCCTGTTGAGGACACTATCACAGGTAAGCTTCCGCAGAGAAAGATAGTTGTAGGTGCGGCAAATGGTTATTCTTCATACGGCAACCAGATAGGTCTTGCTACCGGTCACGTTCACGAGATATATCACCCGGGCTACGTTGCAAAGAGAATGGAGATAGGTGCTGTAGTAGGTGCTGCTCCTGCTGAGAACGTAAGACGTGAAAGACCTGAGCCTGAGGATATCGTTATCCTCCTTGGCGGAAGAACAGGACGTGACGGCTGCGGCGGAGCAACAGGCTCTTCAAAATCACACAACCTCCACTCACTTGAAAACTGCGGAGCTGAGGTACAGAAGGGTAACGCACCTGAGGAAAGAAAGCTTCAGCGTTTGTTCAGAAATCCTGAAGTTACTTCAATGATAAAGCGTTGTAACGACTTCGGTGCAGGCGGAGTTTCCGTTGCTATCGGCGAGCTTGCTGACGGACTTTCTATCAACCTTGACGCTGTTACAAAGAAGTATGACGGTCTTGACGGCACTGAGCTTGCTATCTCTGAGTCACAGGAGAGAATGGCTGTTGTTATCGCAAAGAGCGACCTTGAAAAGTTCATGGCTGAGGCTGCAAAGGAAAACCTTGAAGCAACAATGGTGGCAAGAGTAACTGCTGAGCCAAGACTTAAAATGAACTGGTGCGGCAACACTATCGTTGACCTTACAAGAGAGTTCCTTAACTCAAACGGAGCTGAAAAGCACACAGATATTTCTATCCCTGCTCCTGTTTTCGCAGCAGAGAGCAACGACGCTGACACTGCTGACCGCTGGGAGTCTATGATATCAAACCTCAACATCTGCTCACAGAAGGGTCTTATTGAGAGATTTGACTCAACAATCGGCGCAAACACAGTTCTTATGCCATTCGGCGGTAAATATCAGAACACACCTACACAGGCAATGGCTGCAAAGCTCCCTGTTCTTCACGGCAATACAAAGACAACGTCCATTATGGGCTGGGGCTATGACCCATATCTCTCATCTGTAAGCCCATACCACGGCGCAATGAGTGCTGTAGTTGAGTCTATCGCAAAGGTCATCGCAACAGGCGGTACATATGAGAAGTGCTGGCTCACATTCCAGGAGTATTTCGAGAGAACACAGAATGATCCTGAGCGTTGGGGCAAGCCTATGTCTGCTCTCCTTGGTGCATACAAGGCACAGATAGAGCTGGGATGCGGTTCTATCGGCGGTAAGGACTCAATGTCAGGTACATTCGAGGAAATAGACGTTCCACCTACACTTGTTTCATTCGCTGTATCAGTAACAGACGCAGACAAGGTAGTTTCACAGGAGTTCAAGAAAGCAGGCTCTAAGGTGATCCTTATCAAGCCTGAATATGACGACAACAAGCTTGTGAACTTCGATTCACTTAAGGCAGTATTTGAAAAGGTAGAAAAGCTTATCGCTGAGGGCAAGGTGCTTTCATGCTGGGCTGTATCCTACGGCGGTGTATCTGAGGCTGTTGCAAAAATGGCATTTGGTAACAAGATAGGCTTTAAGTTCACAGACAAGCTCACAGCAGAAGAGCTTTACAGAGCTTGCTATGGTGCATTTGTTATCGAGCTTGCAGAGGGCGTTGACACTGACGAGAGAGTTATCGGTGAAACAACAGAAAGCTACGAGATAAAGTCAGACAACTACACAATAAGCCTTGACAAGCTCCAGACACTTTGGGAGGGCAAGCTTGAGCCTGTATATCCTGTTCATGTGAAAGAGCCTGCTGAAAAGCCTGAAAAGTACAGCTACAAGGCAGACAAGAGAGTTGCACCTGCTATCAAGGTGGCAAAGCCAAAGGTGCTTATCCCTGTATTCCCTGGCACAAACTGCGAATACGATACAGCAAGAGCCTTTGAAAAGGCAGGCGCTGAGGCTGACATCTTCGTTGTAAGAAACCTCACAGAACAGGCTATCAAGGAGTCTGTTGACGCAATGGAGAAGAAGATAAAAGAGTCACAGATAGTAATGCTCCCAGGCGGATTCAGCGGTGGCGACGAGCCTGACGGCTCAGGCAAGTTCATCGTATCATTCCTGAGAAACCCAAGACTTACAGACGCTATCCATGACCTGCTGAAAAATCGTGACGGTCTTATGCTTGGTATCTGCAACGGCTTCCAGGCACTTATCAAGCTTGGTCTTGTACCATATGGTGAGATAAGGGATATGAGAGACGACTCCCCTACACTGACATTCAACACCATTGCAAGACACCAGTCTAAAATGGTAAACACAAGGATTGCTTCCAACAAGTCACCATGGCTTGCAGGCTGTGAGGTAGGCGATATCCACAGCGTGGCTATCTCACACGGTGAAGGACGTTTCGTTGCAACAGCAGAGGAAATCGCACAGCTTGCTGCAAACGGACAGATCGCTACACAGTATGTTGACTTTGACGGAGAACCTACATTTGACATTCATTGCAACCCTAACACATCATTCCAGGCTATTGAGGGTATCACCTCACCTGACGGACGTGTTCTTGGTAAAATGGGTCACTCAGAGCGTAAGGGCTGCTGCGTATCAAAGAACGTTCCTGGTGAAAAGGATCAGAAGATATTTGAAAGCGGCGTAGCTTACTTCAAGTAAAAAAACAAAAATACAAGGGCGGAGCTTTTCCGCCCTTTGTTTATATGAGGACAAAGATATGCTGAAATACATTATAATATATCTTTCCGCAATGAGCCTTTTGACGTTCACACTTTTTGGTGCAGATAAGCACAAGGCAAAAGCACACAAATGGCGGATACCTGAGAAAACGCTCCTTGGTCTGAGCCTGCTTGGCGGCTTTGCAGGAGGATTTCTGGGCATGGAATTTTTCCGTCACAAAACAAAACACTGGTATTTTTATATGGTGATGATAATTTCTCTTGCACTATGGGCATTTATCATATACAAGGTCATTGCAGAATAGAATAAGTTCTTTAGGTAGTCGGTAACGGCTGCCTAATTTTTATGCCAATTCTGGTAAAAAGCATATAAAGCAGCGTAAACTTATTGGCGAAAAATAAAGTTAATCCTGTATAATAAAACTTGACACATACAAAACAGTGCATAGTATTATACCACAAAAAAAGACTGCTTTCTACCTTTTTTCCGGGGTAGAAAGCAGTCTTCTTTCATTGTGCGTTTTTTTACAGCGGCTTCAGTAAGTTCAGTTTCCGTGAAGATATAGTTGCTGTTGTCATTAGGAGCGATATACACCGTGATAGTTCCCAGCTTGCAATTTTCACTGATAGCACCACCAGTAATACCGAAGTTTATCGTGTCAGACGGAGCGGCTGAGCCTTCATCCAAATTCTTTATAGTGTCAAGCTCAAGTTTGTCAGTTGAAGTGCCGTCTTTAATAAAACTGCCCTCAATATCACCCTCGGGAGCAAAATTAAACTTCGCCATAATGCCCACATTAGAGTGATTTGTAACTGTGATAGCCTTTGTATCGCTGGTCCATTTGCCGTCTGCCTGATCGACTTGATGTGTTTCAGGATTCCAAGTCTTTTCGCCCTCGGTGTAATCGAAGGTCATATCTTCCCAAGTAATGTCGGCGGATATAGTTACAGGAGATTCCGCACCTGCCATATATTTGCCCTGCACGTCGGCAGTGGTGTCCGCAAAGGCAGGGACCGCCATAGAGGCTGTCATTGCCAGCGACAGTATGGATATAATAACTTTTTTCATTTTTCTGCCCTCCTTATTCCGCTGTAACGGTGTAAATGCCGTTCTCATCAGGTCCGCTGACGGTGCATCCTTCTGCTAGTTGAATACCGCCATATCTGCCTGTTTCATATTCATCCGGCTTAAAGTTATATGTACCCACACCGCAGATGATCTTTACCTCTTCTCTATAAACACTATCAAAGGAGAATTTGCCTATCCGAATATTACCCGACAGTTTTAAGGTCGGCGTACCGGTAGTAACCATGGGAACTTTAAGCGTCCCTAACGTAAAGTCGCCGGAAATGGTGACATCTTTCTTAACTTTCATTGTTCCGGTAATATTATTGACTCCCTCGAATTTCCAAATGTCGCCATAGCTGGTAAAACAATCTTTCGTGATGACACAATCTCTCAAGGTCACATCTGAGTAATTATTATTGTCGCCCAACCCATTCAGAGTACAATTGTCAACGATCAGATGTTGTTCAGCTCTTCCATTCATCTGCACATAACAACCGATAGTACCGTTGCTCAGCGTCAGCGTTTCGTTGCCATCATTTGAGAGTGAAATAGATTCGACGCTCAGCGTCTTTCTGTTCAGATCAAACGCCAGATCTTTTCCTGACGAAACCGTCAGCATCTCGTATGCTCCGTTAAGATCGTTGTTTAGCTTTGCCTTGCCACCATTTTCAAATACACCGCGTCGATCCTCCAAATTTTTCACCATAGTGGTGTCTGAGGTATCTGAGGTGATCTTTACTGTAATAGTACCGATCTTCTGATCTTTTGTGATCGCACCTCCGGAAATGCCAAAAGCAGTTGTGTCTGTTGGTGCGTTTTCAATTGTTGTATTCTCTGCAGAAGCAAGATCAAACTCGGTCTTGTCAAAGCTGCCATTCAGCCCATCCACAACGGCTGCGTAAGGAGCTTGGGCTAGACGTTCCGTCGCCTAAGGAAGAATTCGACCCGCCGTTGGGTTTCTACGAAAAGTGCAGTATTATGGACGAAATGCCTCTGGCTTACTGCGTTATCGAACTTGTATTCGATGAAGATGGTCACGGTGTTGACTTTATTTTCCGCTACTGCAACAAGGAGATGGCGGTAGTTGAGGGTGTGACAGTGGAAGAAATGCTGAATCGGTCTTTTTATGAAGTATTTCGCAACGGAGGCCGAAAATGGCTGGTATCTTACGCAGATGTAGCACTCAACGGCACAAAGCACACGCTGAAGGATTTTAGCCCTGAGATCGGAAAAGACCTCACCCATATATTGCTATCAGCCCGGACCCGGTTTCTGTGCCTGCGTCCTTCTGCCAGAATAAATGCACAACCTAAAATGACATTTCGTTAAAAAGCATAATGTAAAAAAAAGCTCTGATAAGACCAATTTTAGGTCAGCTCAGAGCCTTTAATCGTTAAATGAGGCACAGGTTAGATAGATACTTTTTAGCAAGTTCTTCAAGATAATCAAGCGTAAGTTCACTTTCTGATTTTGAATTGAGCTCATCTAATGCTTCCAATAACGTCAACATTACAATACACCTCCTTACTCATAGCCATATATTACCTTAGTCTGTCCACTTTCTTCGCCAGGCCATCCGGATATGTTGTAAGCTTTGAACGCGTCAGTTAACAAAATTTGAAGGTGTTCTTTATCGTTTAGCAATCCTTTCGGGAAATCAATACGTGTTATTTTCCAACAAACTTGTTGTTCATGAATACTCTTTATTGCTTGAACAGGTATCAGATTTGATTTATACATAAAGATAAATTCCTCTATATCATTATTCGTGTCATGATGGTTATAGCAATGTGCTAACCATGTTTCAGATTTTTTGTCAATAGTTAAGTACAGAGGCATGATACCTTCTGTCGTGTCCCTAAAGCTCCCGTATGGGTTCTTAATCTTTTTCTTAGCCAGTTCCTCTCTTTGCGTTGGAGTCAGCTTTTCATTAACAAATGCCATAGTCTAAACCTCACAATAATAAAAGTATTTAAGGGTATTTTAAAGAGAACCCATATGAAAGCTCTTGCTGCGCTTGTATAGTAAATACAATGAATGAAACGTAAGCACTCAGAATCTCTTCCTAATGAATTATATAGATTATTTAATTGTTTGGTTGGGATTTCATTTATTGAATTCGTGTTGCCAATTTCTCCTATATTAGGGTTAACATCCGGATTTGGTTTTAATTATAGCTTCATCAATTTCGGCACTTGGTGCAACCCAAACAACAGTATCATCTCCAACAGGACGTCCCAATGTAACATCTTTGCCTGAAATATAGTCTTCATAACCTTTTTTCAGATATTAGATAAGATGCACCTTTACTAAATATTTCGTCTATATTCATAATATACTCACCCCATAATTTTTAGTTGCAATGTTATTAATTCTTGTGATTTCCTGCCAAAGCCCATTTTCTTCATTCCAACCTTGCCATTCCTTACAAACACGAAGCTCCTTTTCGTGTTTTAATAGCGTTTCCTTCAATTTCTCAATTAACTCTTGATTAATGAATTTAAATGGTGCTTCGTGTCTTTTTTCATTCCTAATTTGATTCCAACATACCATAAACGCTATCCAATTCTTTGCTGGATCGCAATCAAGAAGATACAATATGGCTTCTTCGAATTTGGCAACAATTTTTTCATTTTTAGTTTCTTCATAAAGTTTGTATACTCCAAAATCTATAATTCTACTAAAATCCGTTGGTACATTTGCTGGAACAAAGTGACTTATAGGACAAGCATATCCTTTCTCTCCGCAAAGGAACTCAACAACCTCGTTATTTTCAAATGCTTTTTTTGTAAGTTCAAGCAGCTCTTCATTTGTAATTTGTTTTTCTAATTTCATAACATTTCCTTTCCCATCAAACGACGAATAAACATTTTCTATTTTTACATCAAGTATATCTATTTGTATCAATCACGGGGACATCTTCTAAATTATCATCTATCATTGACGTTGTGAATTTGAATGTAACCGTCAAACCCTCCGCATCTACCCCACCGATGACTAAAGAAGTATAATAAACTTCAAGCAACTCCATAGAGTAAATTATCCGAACTCAAAAAGTCTATAGAGCTGCTTAGACCAAATTAGATGTGGAGATAAAGATAATGAAAACAACGATTGCAACGGTAAAGAACGAATTTCGCCTGACTGAATGGTCAGCCCAGATCCAGGCACAGAAAAGTAGCGGACTTACAGTGCATAAATGGTGTGAAGAAAACGGTGTCAATGTTAATACCGTGTACTTGAATTTTGTTCCAATTATTTCGCTACTCATTTGTTTTTTATTTCTTGCCTTTAATCTATTCATTCTCTAAAATATATTCATATTTATTATCTTCGCTCCAACGGCTGTCTATATCCTTAACAGACAGCGCATTGATCGAGCCGTCATCTCTGCCAACAGCCACGATCGCATATTTATTGCTATCTGAAATTTCATACATATATACATCGGCTAAAACATGTTCCTTGTCATTGTCAAGAGATTCGGCATACGGAGCGCCGAATTTTTCCTTAAAGCTCAGAAAATCTCTGCTGTTCCATGCGGTTATATCATTATATTTTACAATACTTTGAGGATTGATTATCCTGTAAATATCTATAACTTCGTACTTATTGCCCGTCTGAGCCACTATATAACTGCTGCTGTCGCCATAACCGGAAGCAACGCAGCAGTTATGGTCTGCAATTTCAATAGTATTGGCAGTATTACACTCGATATCACCGGACTCATAATCCAAAGTATTTATGGATATGTTATAAACGCCGACCAGATCTTCCCCATCATCATGCTTTTCATCGATGGGGCAAACTGCTATATATACCCCGTATTTTTGCTTATCCGTGATAATATAAAATGATCTGGAAAAAAAAGCACTGGTATAATTTTTTCCTGAAGAACTGGCGCTCACAGTATCCTTTTCATACTCTGTCGTGCGAATTATATCGCCTTCAAATCCATCAATCAGCGCTTGTATATCAGCGTCAATACCATCTGAATTTTTCAGACCGTTACACAGTAAGGATTTTACGCCGTCTTTATCCCCATCGTCTATGTATGTCAATAATTGATCTACCGTATCTGCGTAGAACTGATCGTTGTATTTATACTCAACACCGTTTATGATAGGCGTTTCTTTAATGGCACAACTACTCAGAGATATCACCAATGCTAAGCTCGAAATAAGGCTGATGACTTTTTTCATTTATTATTTCTCCTTCCAGTCTAATGTTGCCGTATAAGTCTCATCTGAGAATGACCACCCTGCAGTTCCGTCAGTCGCATCTCTGAAAGCCTCATACATGATCTCGCCATTCTCCATCCTCAATATCCGGTTTTTAAGTATTCATACTTATCGTAAAAAACGCACTTACTCTTATCAGCACTATCAAAACGTAAAATATATTCCGCTATTTTACTGCTTATTTTTTCAATTCCACACTTTTGATTGGAAATATAATTTATCATATATTTTATCGTATCTAAAGCTATAAACCTATAGTTTTTCCAATCTTCCGTTAAAATTGCCGTCAGGTTCTGTTAAAGCCCAAACACTTCTACATTTTGTACACTTATAATAAAATTTTTTATGTCCATAACCATCATACTTATTAATGGAGTGTTTTTTACAAAGTTTCTTTGCTTTTTTTAATTCAGCAATATATTTTTTTAGATAACAAAAATCGGAAATATCGTTAAACTCATCAACTTCAGCTAGTACTTCACAAACACATGATATTTTTATTGATTTTATAATATTATTTTCTATAACAATTAAAGGAGAACCTTTCCAATCAAACCATATTGCATCATCTGCTATAAAATACAACCGTTTCTCACCCAAAAAGGTTTTGTTTGCTATAGTCATCAATTCTATTTTTTCATTAATTGTTGCTTTTTTATTTGGATACCACTCTATTTTATTAGCAAGCACCAAAAAATAATCTATTCCTATTTCTCCATGAAATGTTGCTATTTTATCATTATATTTTACATGAATTTTATCGCTACTTGCTTTGCCTACTGTTACAAATTCCATATGCATTTTCAATTATCACTTCTCCTTTAACCAATTGATGATGCTTCCATTTAATGAAAATAGACCTGATAAACCTGATGTAAATTCAAAAGTTCTTGGAATGTTAATTAATAATTGATTGCTAGTTCCAAAATCAGCTAGCTTTGAAACACTTGTTACCATTGCTATAGCTAATACTGCTCCTATTACAATTGTTACTGTGATTAGAATCTCTTTCCAATGCTCCTTGCACCACTCACAAGCGTTATCCCATTTTTCTTCCAGCCAGCTTTTTTCAATATATGGTTTTAAGTATTCATATTTTTCATAAAAGTCATTCTTGCTCTTATTAATAACATCAGCGACATCGCCGTCGATACGCACAACATCGGAAACAAACTCATTTACATCTTTTTTGAGATTATCAAAAGCGTCGATCTTATTTTCCTGAGTCTGTGTAGACGCTTTTATAGAACTAATTACATCGTCAACATTGCAAACGCTGATTACAATTTTTAAGGTCTAGATTTTGTAATCCAATTAACCTTATATTCTATTATTTGGTCATCAACATTTTCTGTTATGAAATTCAAGAATTTATCATAATTTTTCATTTTGCTGTCTACGTAAAACTTTCGTATACCCGCATATACTTTTATTCGTGTAACAATATTGGTTTTTTGATCAACTGTATCCGGTTTTATAATAGTAACTTTTTTTATCTCATCAGTTGTTATTTTTATTCGGATACCGCAGGTTTTAACAACCATTATTTCATCTTTTCGTACTTTAATTTTCAGAGTAGTGAATAATACAGGAAAAGAAAGCAAAACACAAAAAACAAGTAATCCTATATACATAAACCAATTTGCTTTAAAAGAGTGTTCAACAAAATCAATTATTTCAAGTATAATTACAAAAGAAAAAAGTACGACTACTAAAAACAGTAAGACATATCCATTATGTCTAATCTCAAAATAATTGTTTTTAGTTCTCAATCAACAGTTCACTCCTTTAATCTTTTATTGCATCAATTCCGCCTTGACCAATATTCTCAAAAAAACCTTCTATATATCCACCCACAAGACCATTGCGAAGAGTTTTGAAATATCTGCTAAAAATATCAAATTTAATTTTTCATCCAAGCTTCATCATAATTTGGATGTTCATTTAAGCATTTCAAATCAATTCCATGAGTCTCATGCCCTAAATATGAGAACTCTTCTAATTTTGGTAAGTTTAACACAAAGCTTATGTCTGTAATATTACAATAAGAAACATCTAAAGCTTTTAGATTATAAAGTTTATTTATAATTTCTTTATCAATTGAGTGTATATTCGTAGAATTTATATTGAGGGATACAATATTCTCCCAATTAACACTTTCATCATCCAGCTTGGTAAAATCAGCTCCTGAAATTGAAAGTGATTTCAATTCCGTTAATTCAGATAAATCCGGTAAGGTTTCAATTTGAACATCGTATAATTCCAACGATTTTAAATTCTTGAAGCTTCCCTCTGTTCCGAGCAAGTCAATATCGTCAATTTTAAAACGAGCACCCCCATAAGGATTTGATCTAATGCATAAGCTTGATAGACTTCTGATATCTGCCAGCTTTCTTATTGAACCAATAGGTGAATCTACAATATTAACAGAAGTTAATTTTTTTAGTTTAGTTAACTCTTCAAAAAAGTTCTGTGCATCTGAAGCATCACTGATTCCGACAATAGTAATTGTTTCAAGATTCGTTAATTTGCTGAGCAAATCATAATCGTGTCCCAAAAGTGCAACATCAGGACCCGGATCACAAACCAACTCACGTATCTCATCATAATTCTGACTTGTTTGATTAATACAGTCGTTAATGGTTTTTCGTTTCCACTGTAAATCAGCTTCTGTTTCATTATCACTGTTTAAGAACCATATTCCGAAACCTATTACAATAGCCAAAAATATTATAAGAATACAAGTAATAATTATCATCGTAGAAAATATGGTTTTATGTTTCATTATAAACAAATCCCTCATTACGTTAATCTTGCAAAAATGTTATAAAGGCATCAATATGCTGTTTATATTTATCTGCTCTCTTCTTTTTTTCTCCTACAAGTTCACCATCAATATAAGCACCCAAAGTAGATTTAACATCGTAATTTATATTATTGCGAATTTGATCAATACCACCATTATTTAATATGAACTCCGATTTAGGATTGATTGTGCCATCCATTACAGCCTTATTATATTCCTGTTGAACTTTGAGAAAATTACTGTTCTCAAATTTATACTGTATATTATTCGGATCAATATCAGATAAAAAATCCTGATCGTCATACCTTGTCGAAATAATATCTCCACTATAGGATATCATTCTATCAGTACTTCCATTAGCAAAATCCACAATGTCTAAATTATCGTTAAATTCAACATACTGTAATGCCTCATGAACAAAATCTTTCATAACCTCCGAACCAAATTCATTTGCTCTCCTTTTAAACTCTTCAACAGTTGGAGAATTTTCCCCATTAAAAAGATTTTCCTCTTCTCGTGAGAATCCAAAATGTAATTCAATATTCTCATAATTAGAACCATGTTGCACATTTAGAGCAATTGCAAAATCAATAGCATCAGCCACATTTTAGTCAATAGTCACAACATCAAAAATATTTTCATTAATGTCCGAAGCCCCCAAAAAAAAGAATTTTTATCTATTCTATATTTTACAAATACTTCATTATTGCATCTCATAAACCACTCCTTTACCCGGTAAAAAATCCAGCAAATATTATTTATATTCGCTTCCATCATCATTTACAAACTCAATTTTGAATGAACTATTCTTATTTTGCTTTCGCACCGCTTTGATAAGTTCAGTCAATTCATTCTTCTCGATATATTCTTGATGTTTTATCCAAGATATACTATTTACTGTTGCATAAAAACCATCTACGCACATTTCCCCACCAAATCTTGCGATATTCTCTTTGTACTCAATATCGACATACCATTTCGTACCTGTAATTTTAATTTCTTTCATTTTTTATTCCAATCATTTAATAATATTCCCGTTTGAGAAGTTCCTATAAACAAACTCCTTATTAGTGAACCAACCTGAGTAGTATGCGTAATCACATTAACAGCAGTAGGCGTATATATTGTGATATTTCCTACATTAGGATTTATTCTTAAAATAGTACGTTCAAAGACATTCCATACACTGGTTGATCGAACAGTATTTCCGAGTAACGCTTCCACATTCCCTGAAGAATGCATTGCGTAGGAGGAAGAAGCGTTATTCCATGCGCTTATTGTAGAAGGATTGGAAACATCCCAATTTGGAAGTTCAATACCCTTCGATGAAAGAGTTGTTTCCAAAGTAGATCTTCCCATTTTATCCGCACAATTTGCCGCTATCTCCGTTACATATACCCTCATCTCCAATTCCAGACCAGAAAGTTGACGAATCAGATTTAAGTGTGAAATTATATTCACTTGCACCGCTTATGGCTGAACGAAATTGAGGATTAGTTGTCCATTGCTTTCCATAATTTCTTAAATCAGCATTTGAAATTCCTTTTACACTACTATAAATAGATCCAATGGAATAAAAACAATTCGATATTGTACTTGTCCAATTTAATACATTTTGAAATGTATTAAAAACTGAATTATCAATATTTCACCATGTATCAATTATATTTAATGTACTTGATCCAAGAGTTGAAAGTATCGCTATTGCAGCAACAGAAAGACTAGTTATCGTTGCAATTGTTGTAGCAAGACCTGCGTAAACTCCAAATGTTGTAAGCACCGTGGTTAATAATGGTACAAGAGCCATTCCGCCAGTGGCAACAACAGCAACTATAGCTAATACTGCTCCTATTACAATTGTTACTGTGATGAGAATCTCTTACCAATGCTCCTTGCACTACTCGCCGACTTTTTTGCAGCCGTCCTTGAATTTCTCCCAACGGCTTTTTTCATATTCGGGCTTCATGTAGTAGTACTCGTCGTAAAAATCGTCTTTGCTCTCAATAATAGTCAGAGTTTATACAGTTGTATTTTACTTCTAGTATTGATTCTTCATGCTCAAATGAATTATTTTCTTTTGCATTCATAATTAATCACCAGCACCTTATTTGTTATTTATAAAACTCAAGGATATACTACTTTCGAATACTGTCCCAAAGACATATACGCATCTCCTGCACATTGATAAGCGTCAGGATTTTTTGGAGCAAGCCTAATTGCCTCGTTCGCTAAGTGAAGAGATTCGTTGTTTTGGCTGTTTATGAACGCAAAGTGCGAATCTGCCAAAAGCTGTGAAACTTTTTCTTGGTTTGTGGGCATTTTATCACCTCCGTAAATTGATATCAAATATGCCAATATTGATTAAAGATTCATTAATGGCATCATTATTTCCCAATATACTTCCATATCGGATACTTCAAGATTTTCTATGTCATCTTCCCCATTGAGGAATAGTGGTACTTTGTAACCCACACATTTATTGTGAGGCAAAACAAAATTGCCATTTGCCTCAAACCATTCATTGAAGAACTCAGACGCCAAGCAAGCGTCATGATATTGCGGTATCTCACTATCATGGAAATTCACAAAGTTTTCCCCAGTGTTAAGAATCTCTCCTGTACCTGGTTCAAATATCAAGACTACATCTCTTTGCGTATCCAGTGCAAAATTTCTGCCTAACCAATCATATCCGAATACCTGTATGCCATTTTTGAATTTAGGGAAAGCTCTCTTGAGTATCTCATTCCACTTTTTTACATCATTTTTGTTGTGTATACGATACAAACCATTCAAAAATGTTTCTCCGCCATAAATGTCCATAAATCCAGACATATCGGTCACATTATTTTTGTTTTCAACACCTACAAAATCATAAAATTTCTCAAACATCTCTTTTTACCACCTTATAAATTTTTTTGATCTACCATTTTAAAATTTCTTAAAACTGTCCCATAATCCAAATTTTTTATTAAATATGCTATCTGGCTTCCTAAACTTCGATTTACACTTTTATCTAATGGGTTCATATTATGGATATCATCTATTCCACCAAGTTGTAAATCAATAGTGTGATCGACATCTTGTGTCTTTAAAACTGAATTTTCTCCATACTCATTCTTGTATTTTTTTGAAGCGGATGTGCTACCACGTTCTGGAATCGTTTTTGCTGTATCAGCTTTAGATAACGCTTTACATTTTGCATCAGCTTCTGCTCGTTGCCCTGGTGTCCAATCCTCTTTATATGATAGCTCTGCATCATATGTGCCGTCATCATTTTTTATCAGCTTACAATTCGAATTATGAACCCAAACTCCATTTTCGCCAACATGATAAGTATGGAAATCTTCTACCTTAAAATTATAAACCTTAACAGGTTCATCTGTCAACTCAACATCAAAATTTTCAACTAAAAGAACATTTCCGTTTACATCAAGGAGTTCATCACCAACTATTAGTTCTCCTGCTTTGATAAAGCCTTGATTTTTTACATAGAACGGGTGGTCAACAGTTGTAACGATTTCTTCACCGTTCACAGTGAGATGAACAAGCGTTGTTACCTCTCTTATGTAGGTTTCAAGAACAGTTTTCGGAGAAGTTTCCATTGTTTCAGGGTCTGTTGAAATGACTTTATCTCCTGACTTTATCTTTTCTATAGCAACCATTCCGGCAACCGCCATGACAAGCGTTCCCGCCACAAAACATGACGGTTTAACTCCTGCACTGTTAGCTGCCTTGTTAAATCCGCTGTTCATTCCGCCGGTGAAAACAGCTACACTTGCTATAGTCGTCTGAGTTATATTGTATATAGAACTCTCATGCAAAGCCGCATTAAAGTCACTCAGTGTCAATCGTATTCAAATATGATACTATTTTAATATTCAAAACAGATAATTTTTGATTTGACACATTAATATATTTCTTACAATTTTCCGTTATTTCATAACGAAAGTGAATATTTATTACAAAATTATCAAATTGCTTATCTGGATAAATATCTGCATATTGCTTACTCTCAATATACCACAAATATGTATTGAGCTTATCTTGTAATATAACAATATGATCAAATTCAAACTTACCCTCAAAATGTAAATGATCATATATTTCCATAATTAAGGTTTTATTATCATCATCAAATGCTATTCCATCAATAACATTTACATCTGTAACAGCCATATATTTCACTTCCTGTTTTAAATTTGGTTAAATGAAATTTTATTTACCTCTAATCGTATTGATTGGTGTACCTTCAGGAATTACATCTCCAGGTTTAAAAACACCACCACCTTCTCCAGTAACTACAAGATCTTTATTTAAAGCTCCTGTATCAAATCCATTAGCCTTTTGATTAGATGTGTATGTTGCAGTTTGACTCGCTTTATACTCTTCAATAAAAGGATTTCCATCTGAATCTAAAGCAATACCATCGAGGTAATTTCCACCATTTCTCATGGCATTTCCATTCGAATCCATTGGCTTTACTGAAACTTGTGTTTCTGCTTCAGGGTGAGCTTCTTTCAAATTAGAAAATTGTTCTTTCTCAAACTTCTTCCCATTTTCTTGATTTTTGGTAACGGTTTCAGCCTTTTTCCCTGAATAATCCTTGCTAGCATTATGCACCAATACACCCAATCTACCAACAAGATATGTATGAAAATCCTCTACCTGAAAATTATACACTGTAGTGGGTTCATCTGTCAACTCAACATTAAATTTTTCAACTAAAAGAACATTTCCGTTTACATCAAGAAGTTCATATCCGATTGCAAGTTCTCCTGCTTTGACAAAGCCACGACTATTTACATAGAACGGGTGGTCAACAGTTGTAACGATTTCTTCACCGTTCACAGTGAGATGAACAAGCGTTGTTACCTCTCTTATGTAGGTTTCAAGAACAGGAGTTCGCTATAAGTTCAGATAAGCGACCATCTATCGAAAGTGTCATTTTATCACCTCGTCATTACTCAATTGAAATGAACCATATCATAAGGATAATACTGCTCATTTTGTAAATCGTTATCTATAAAACCAAGTCTTTTTGCAATAGCACCAGCTTCAAAACACCAATATCCATAATACTGATATTTATTCACCAGTTCATGTGTACCATACCAAGCACTATCTGCAGAGCCTTTATACCATCCTCTCAAATATTTTAGAAAAGCATCTCTATCTTCATCGTTAATGCTTTTTACTAACTTTTTGTATGGACGAGGGAAGGATATTTTCGATGTATCAAACTCACTTTTATTTCCAATGAGGATAAAATCTAATAATGAATCATATGTTTCAGATTTCCTCAATTTATTTTTAATTATATTCAACTTACCATCGTCCAAATTCAGAAGATATGCTAAAGAAGCAAAAATAATATTGCTCTCGTATACTGAATCATCCCAAGCTTCACCAAACAAATCTAAAGAAGATTCAAATTCTTTTTTTATTTCTTCAATTGAATCACCTTTTGAATACTTAGCGATTATTATCCCGATTTTTTTTTGTAAAATGTAATCTTTTACAAAAAGTATCTTGTCATTTAAGTATTTTCCAGCAGCAATACCCTCTTCAAATCTTTTGATTCCTTCTGACATTTTCAAAATATACTCATCAAAATACTCTTTTGATTTAATTGTATCTCGCATAATATTCTCCTTAATATCAAAAATTCTCGATGTAAATAATTGTCTACTTTAATGACTTAACACTAGTTGTAACATTTACTAAACCGTTATCGTTACTTACATTTACTCTGAACAATTCCTTAACAGTATCACCAGTTGCAAGTCCTTCGATTATGTCATCTGGGTCATCGACTATTTTTCCTATATTATTTTTTATCTTAGTAAATTTCACCTTTATTATTGTTTGGCACTAATAAAAGAGGTCATTCTATTTCAAACCATTTCCATGGCTGCGTTTCATCATCACGAAAAGCGCCGCATCCTAGAGGAAGATCACATAATTCACCAATAGAAGAATCAATCTGCTCCATTTCCGAAATCGATATTATAGCAGCACTTTCTTCACTAACGTCCTCTCCATCCAAAAATTCCCACATTTCATCTTCTTTATCATGGAAAACTAAAACTACTTTCTTTTTTTTGTTAATAATATCTACAGTTGTTATTACCATTGTATTTTCATCAATATCAAACATAATTTTTCCTCACTTATTTGATTTAAAAATATTTTCTTCTCTTGATAAAACCTGTGCATTAGAATAACTATTACTTCCTCCACTGCTTCTTGGCTTTATGTGGTCAATTTGAACTTCCAATGGATCTGGCGTTACGTTTAGCTTACTTTGAGTTGCGGGAACAAGTTCTTTTCCTGACATATCAGATTTTATTTTTCCGCAATTTCGTCTCATATTTTCTTGTATTATCTGTCTTTTTTGAGCCTTTGTAAACTTTTTCCCTTCACCTACATATTTTGAATCTTTTAGATTAGAATAATCACCAGCATTATGCACCAACACACCTAATCCGCTAACGTGATATGTATGGTAATCCTCTACTTGAAAATTATACACCTTAACAGAATCATCTGTCAACTCAACGTCAAAATTTTCAACTAAAAGAACATTTCCGTTTACATCAAGAAGTTCATCACCAACTATTAGTTCTCCTGCTTTGATAAAGCCTTGATTTTTTACATAGAACGGGTGGTCAACAGTTGTAACGATTTCTTCATTGTTCACAGTGAGATGAACAAGCGTTGTTACCTCTCTTATGTAGGTTTCAAGAACAGTTTTCGGAGAAGTTTCCATTGTTTCAGGGTCTGTTGAAATGACTTTATCTCCTGACTTTATCTTTTCTATGGCAAGCAAACTAACCGCCTTGGCATTACCTAAAAACTCACCTGCCGCTCCAAGTCCGCCAAAACCTAGTCATGCGATGTGTAGAACATCTTCTAATCTAATTTAATCTGAAATAGCAGGTGCTCTTTCCCTTGCCCTCTTTTTTTAGTTCTCCTGCGGCAACAAGTTTTCTTAGTGCACCTTCGATAGAACTGTCACTGAGAGTAGGACAGAGTTCCCTTATATCCTGCTTGTTAAATCGTCCTATTTTGCTTTTGCTTGCCATTCTGACCATCTCAAGTGCAGACAGTTTTTCTTGAACAAGGGAGGTACGCTCTTCAAAATCTTTATACGATGCAAGTATCGTGCCTAAAATGTACTTTATAAATGGCAAAGCATTCTCTTTGCCCTCGTGCCAGCCCGTCTGCGACTGACTCAGAGCACTGTAATACAGATCTTTGTTCTTAGAGATCTTTGCCTCGAGCGATATATATTTGCCAATGTAAAAACCATTCTGATACAGCAGAAGAGTGGTAAGCAGACGGCTCATTCTTCCGTTGCCGTAATTAAAAGGGTGTATACATAGAAAATCGTGGATAAATATAGGGATAATTATAAGCGGCTCAACCTCCAAATTACCGATAACACGATTGTACTCTTCACATATCCTGTCAAGTGACTCAGATGTTTCATATGGCGCGAGCGGAGTAAACAGTATTTCTGTATGTCCATCGGGGTAAGCCGCACTGATATAATTCTGCACGCTTTTTGTTCTGCCAGCAAGCGGATTGTTCATATGACTATAAAGCATTTTGTGAAGCTGCAGAATATAGTTCTGAGTTATCGGAATAGCGTCAAAGCTTTCGTGAATAACGTTCAGCACGTCTCTATACCCTGCGATCTCCTGCTCGTCAAGATTTCGAGGAGTAGTCTTTTCTTCGACCAACTGTTTGATCCTCGTGTTTGTTGTTACGATACCCTCTATCGCATTTGAAGCTTCGGTACTTTGAATTTTTGCTCTCTCAACAAGCTTCTCCATCTCTTGCGGACGCTGTTTCAGATACTGCTCCTGTTTTCCAGCCTCTTTGTATATGGCCGCTATAAGTCCGAGAATATCAGAATCCCACTTTTGTTCTTTAAAAGCAGAGTAATTAAAACTTCTCATTTCCTTACCTCCATTATTTTCCCTTAAATTATAATATAAAATAATGGAAATGTCAATAGAATAAGCAAATTTGTCCTTAATATTATGTGCGAAATAAGGGAATATATCAAACAGTATCCCTCTACTGTATAAAAGAGCCGATTTCTCGACTCTTTTGGTATCTATAGCATTGGGGAGCATATTCGTAATTTTATATCATAAATTGTTCCCCATATTTCTTGTTTTGGTTATTAAAAAAAGCACCTATCAGTGATAGATGCTAATGGAATTTGATAAATTTATATGGCTATTGTTGCTCGCCACGCAAAATCCGAAAAACGCAAAAATGCGGAATAACTCGGAATTAGCATAGAAAACCCACGAAAGTGGCGCAAATGCGGCGGTTTGAATATGCAAAAAGTTGACGTGCTTTGCGGATAAGAAAATTGAATGTCAAAAAAATAAGGTCTTAAAATGCAATTTTAAAAGCATTTTAAGACCTTTAAATTTTACCTTTTTAGAACGTTTTAGAACTGTTTTCAAATTTTAAAATTGTCACAAAACAGCGTATTTACGCATTTTAAAGCTATAACGTTTATAAAATAGTTTGAATGTTCAATTGAAAAATCTCATTGAAAAATTTCCATATTTTATACGGGAATATAGGAACTAAAAATTCGATTAATGGGAACTAGTTCCCATTAACTTATCAATGTCCCACTGTGCGGCTCGAACAATCACTACAGTCGGAAGATCAAGCACAAGTTGCTTAGTTTCATATTTTTATATCATACAGTTCCAATAACCTTTCCCCGGCAATAGATACTATCATAATCATGCAGCGGAATATCATCATAATCCGGGTTAAGGGAAATCAAGCGATCTCCGCCGAACTTCTTTATAAATCCTTCCCCGTTAAGTATAAAAATGCCTATCTCGCCGATCTCAACAGATGGCTGCGAGGCTATCAGAACTACGTCTCCGTCGTGGAATACAGGCTCCATGCTGTTGCCAGACACTCTTAGAGCAAAATTAGCCTCAAGAGTGAGCTGCGTTTTCTTAACCTCCAACATACCTTTTTCGCAGCCATCCAGATCAACGCCAGTTCCGGCACTGACAGGCAACGAATAGTACTCTATGAAAACACTGTTTTCAAGCTCTTTTAATGGTATTTTTGACTGCTCAAAAAGGACCTTGGCACGTTCGAGGACTTGACCCTTTTTCATTAAATCTAATTCCTTATAATATGTAAGTAACTCTTGCTCATCATCGGTCAACTGTTCCGCTGGTGAGCTTTTTTCTTTGCCGTAAACAAGGTAATCTATTGAAACATCAAAAAATTCAGCAATTTCAATTAGATATTTTCTATATGATTTGCTTTTCCCAGACTTCCATTCTGAAAAAGCAACATTATTTAATTTCAGGTAATTAGTCAATTCTTTTTGCTCTCGATTGCCTAAAAGCATAGTTATTCTATCCAAAATATCCAAAATTCAATCATCTCCTTTGTTACTTATCACGAAATTAGCGTTTTTCTAATTTCGAGTTAGAATTTCACTTGACAATTAGAAAAAATCTAGTTATAATTTACTATAGGGTAACCTCTAGGGTATAGTTACCCCATGATAAATTAAGTTTAACACAAAAAGCGTTAAACGTCAATCGAAAAAGGAGGAATTTTAATGAATAAGTATAAGATTAAGGAAACCGATGTGAATATGTATGAGTACAGAGGCTATACGATATCAGGTAACGATAGGATAGGCTATGTTTGCATATCACCTTATGGGGCTTTCTCGCCAAAGGCTTATAATACAATCGAGGATGCTAAGGCAGCAATAGATGATGATCTTGATTGCATAGCTGAAAAATACGGCGAGCAGCAAACAAGGGCGGAACAAACTCCGCCAATAAGAGGATATATAATGAATAAAGCTTTATTCGTAGAAAAAGAGCTCTATTTCCTGCTCCATGCCGCCAATGATGATGTTGATGATATAACTTACTGCGAAGACAACGGAGAAGAGTGGGTGCTTGTAACCATGAAGAACGGTCATGTGTATGATATAGGCATCACAGGAGACAGTCCGCTTGCTGCCGCTAAAGACGTTATCACCGTTATGATGTATAAGTAAGGAGGGTTTATTATGAAAAAACTTACGGACGAGGGAAAGGTGCTTACCATGTTTGCCATTATCATGCTATGGTGTGCCATAACAAGTCTTAGCGGACATTCCGAGTTCTGGATCATACCGTTGCTTACACTATCCGGATTGTTCTGTATGCACCTTATCATCTCTCTTATCAGAGATATATACTTTGCTAAAAGGAGGGAACGCCTTTATGAGCGCAGATATTGGGAAAAGCATAAAGCAGATTAGAGAGCAGCGTGATCTTAATCAGAGAGAGCTTGCTAAGTATGCGGGGATCAGCAATGTGACCGTGTGCAAGATAGAGCAGGGCGTTTTGACGCCCTCTCTTAAGACTACGATCAGGATAGCCAATGTGCTGCGATGCAGTCTTGACGATCTGTGCGGCAGATCACGAAACAGCCGAAACAGCCGACAGTAACTCGGCTGTCTGCCGGGGACGGTCTCCCGGTACTGATGATGGCAGACCAAAATATGCAGGTGCCGTGCTTGCCCGCCATAGGGGATATAGTGAATCACCTGCAGCTTGCAAGCTCAGAGGTAACGACTTAGATCTTGAACCAAGCCTGTCATACAGTCTGTAGACCGAGGACATAAAATATCGGTAGCGTATGACTTAAAAACCACGTGTTCTGGCTACGTGTCGTCGGGTTGAATTAGCCGAGGTACAGGTTTTGTTATAAGAGTTCCGACTTTCCTTAAGGTGCGAACTCGTAAATGCAAGCTGAGAGCGCATGAGCTTAATGTTTGCACCAGCTGGAACGTCTTTTGTATTTTTATAACACAGTCTAAAGACAACATAAAGATACCGCCCGTCTGAGCGTATCAGACCCACTTAGGATAACTTTTTATCCTATCTACCTTGCCGTTTCGGTAATAATCGGGGCGGCTAAATGTTCACGCATAGTGCTAGGTTCGCAAGCGTAAGCCTATCAGGTGCAAGTCCTGATGTGAAAGCCAACTCAATCAACCTAGTCGACAAGGTTGTGCAACGCAGTATAAGTGCGCAGGGTACTCTTTCGGAAGGAGTAGACTTATACATTCCGATTTTTCTAGCCGAAACCGAGCCGCAACAGGCGGTTCGGTCTGCCGGGGACGGTCTCCCGGTACTGATGATGGCAGACCGAGAAAGGAAGTGTAACCAATGAAATACAAGGAATTTAAAACACAAGTACTGTCTCATGCGGTGGGACAAGCCCGGCTTCTGGCTCAGGCAAGCTGCCTTGAGGACATAAAAATAGAGCCTGAACAGCTCCGCAGGAATGTTGCGACCATTCTTGCAGTATTGACCGAAACAGAAGATTTTCTGTCCGACCTCGTAAACAACCGTTCTGGCTCTGATACTTAGTATATCAGAAAACATTAGTTTTGTCAAGTAACTTCGGGAGGTGATGATGTGGAATATTTGACGGTTGCCAAAACTGCTGATCTTAAAGGCTGCAGTGAACGATATATAAAGAAACTGTGCAAGGACGGAAAATTGTCATGCAATATCGAAATCAACGACAGGAACCGTCCTAAATATATGATCCCAATATCATCACTCCCCGAAGGCCTGCAGGCAAAATACTATGCTCAGAAAAGAGCGGAAGCGGGCTTAGAACTTGTTGCACAGCCTGTTAAAAATGCATTAAAACAGCCCAAAAAGCCTGTGAAAACGTCAAAGCCTGTGAAAACGTCAATCGAAGAGTTTTCCGAAGATGAGCGTGATGAAATCGCACTCTGGGTAGATATCCTCAGAGACTGGCAGCGTTACCGGGATCAATACCCCGGAAAGAAAACCGAAGTGGATAAGCTTTACGTCGGCAAGTGTCAGCTCGAGCATAATGATATCAAAGTGTCGGTGGATATACTATACCGCAAGTATGCAGCCTACAGAAATAATAATCTGCAGGGGCTTTGTGAAAATCGAGGCGGAGCCAATAAGGGTAAGAGCAGTATCCCACCGGAGCTGTGGGAGCAGTTTTGCTATTTCTATCTTTCCGAAAACAAACCTACCGTTTCGCGTTGTTACGACCTAACGCTTGAATGTGCAAAAGAGTGGTATCCGTCAATGGTATCAAACTTCCCGTCAGACAATACTTTCAGGCGGCATATAAAGTCGGAAATACCACAAGCCGTGCTTACATATATGCGCGACGGCGATAAGGCTATGAAAGATAAATGCCTGCCATATATCAGCCGTATGTACGACGGTCTCCACGCTAACGACGTCTGGATCGCAGATAACCACACGTTCGATATACAGTCCTACGATGAAGATAACGGCACGATCCACAGGCTGTACCTTACAGCCTTTTTGGATGCCAAAAGCGGAGTGCTGGTCGGCTGGAATATATGCGACAGTCCGAACTCCCAGTCAACAATCATCGCATTAAGGCATGGAATTATGCGATTTGGCATTCCGAAAGCCGTATATTTTGATAACGGTCGAGAGTTTTTGACCCATGACGTTGGCGGAAAAGGTCATCGAAGCAGGAAAACCGATAACCCTGAGATCGAACCACCGACAATACTCCAAAGGCTTGGAATCACGATGCATAACGCAATCGTCCGTAACGCTAAAGCAAAGCCTATTGAGCGTACATTTAGCACGGTCACAATGCAGTTTGCAAGAATGTTTGAAGGTTACTGCGGCGGCACTATTATGCAGCGACCTGAGAGCCTTAAGCGTAGAATTAAAGAAGGCAAGATTCCCTGCGACTTTGAGATTAGAGAATATATTGATATGTATATTGACGGTGATTTTAATATGCAGGAATATGGCGGAGCTGAGACAAAGTACAAAGGAATGAGTCGTATCGACGTATGGAATATGGATATAAAGTCTGTAGGAATACGCAAAGCTCCGGAAGCCGAACTTAATCTTATGCTTATGAGATCAACAAGGGTACAAAAGATCAAGCGCAACGGCGTATTTGTTGAAATATCCGGCGAAAAGGTCTGGTTTATGGACTATGAAAACACTTACCGTCACCTGGGCGAGGAGGTCTATGTAAGATACGATCCCGCCGATCTTAGAAGCGTAAGGGTTTACGATAAATCGGACCGTTACCTTTGGACTTGGGAATGTGCGGACAAGCTGCTTATAGATTACATCACCGAAAGCAAGGAAGAGATTTCCGATGCAATGGCTTTACAGCGCAGAGTACAACGGTTTATTAAAGCCGAGGCCCAGAATATCACAGATGGCTTAAACTCAGAGCATAAGATCGACCTTATGGAGGCTGCCGCTCTCAAGGCAGCACATGGTAAGCAGAGCTTTAAGATCGTTATGCCGTCCAATGTGATTATGATAAGAGCTGATAATGAACCGGAAAGTATATCAAAGGCTTCCGGAGACGATATTGTGGTCAATATAGATAAAATGAACGAAAACGCCGAGAGGCGGAAGAATAAATGGAGGAGTGATTAATAAATGAAAAAGCTAACAGCTAAACAGGAGTGGGCATTGGAACAGATAAAACAGCTGCAGTACTCGGAAAATCTATCTGCGGCTGCAGTCTGCAAAAAGATTGGTATATCCGATAGCTCATACTCTGCAATTAAGTCAGGTACCTACAACGGCGATGTAGATAAGCAGATGAAAAAAGTAATTGAATACTTTGTAACCAAGCAGGCTGCAGCTGAAATCTATGTCGGCACAGACTATAAGGAAACGTCAATATCGTCTAACGTGTACAAGATCATACGCAACTGTCAGCTTCAGGGCGGTCTTGCCATAGCCTGCGGTGACGCAGGTATAGGCAAAACACAGGCTTGCAGGCAGTATTACCGTGAGCACGGCACAAACTGTATATACATAACGGTAAATCCGTGCATCAAGTCATCAAAATCCGTGCTGGAGCTTATCGGTTCTAAGCTGAACGTATCCTCCGGCTCTGTGAGCAGACTCTGGCTGGAAATCTCGTCAAAGCTTTCGGACGGCATGGTGATAATCGTGGACGAAGCCCAGCATCTCACCAGAAATGCCATTGATACTCTCCGAAGCCTTTGCGACTGCTTTGACGAAAAGGGACAGACCCTTGGAATATGCTTTGTCGGCAACGAAACCACGGTAAGCAGACTTGGCGGAAAGCAGAAAGCGGAGTTTGCACAGATACGCAACAGGACGAAGAATACCCGGTTTTACAGCGTTAAGCAGATAAAGAAGAGCGACATCGAAATGCTCTTTCCGGATATCAGAGAGGACACTGCTGCTGTTGAATTTTTACTGTGTATCGCTCAAAGTCCACAGGCTATCAGAGGAGCGGTCAATCTATACTCCAACGCCCTCGATAACGGCAATGTGACCGCCAAGGGATTGTCTGCAATCGCTAAATATATGGATATGGCGGTATAAAAAGTGAAACGGAGGACAAAAAGAATGAAGCACGGAAAAAATCCCACCAAAGCTCAGAAACGAATAATAGCGTATTACAAGCTTGATCCTGCGGACTGGATGGTTTCGAAGGCGACGGACAAGCAGCTTTGCCTTGTACATAGATATACTGATAAGATACGCTGGATAGACATGGTACGCATCGAGGAGCCGAGGAAAGTAAAGGCGACTAAATATGCATAATAATTTTGAATGTTTTATGAAAGGCAGCGCAGAATGTGCCTTTTTTATGAAAATGTGTTGTGATGACTGTCCGTACTGCGATAAATGCGGCTATTGTGATAATATTTGCAACAGTAACGGAGAATGCAATGAATGCTCAATTGTAGACAAGAAATAATAAGTATCAGAGGGGCTGTGCCCCTCCTGTAATGCAGCCGCCGATCGGCGCAGGTCACAAGCCCTGATAAATGCAGAGTGCAGAAAAACAAGGAGGTAAAAACGCTATGGAAACAAAACATAAAAAGCTTACAAGCAAAGCTGGATTGACGATCCCGAAGGACATCAGACTTGCAGCGGGCTTTGCGGGAGGCATGGCTGTTGACATCGAGAAGACAGCGGACGGTATCATGATTCGCAAGCACAGACCTACCTGTTGCTATTGTGGCAGTGTTGATAATGTGCGCTCTATCAAGGGACGTGATACCTGCAGAAACTGCGCCGAAGAAATCATAGAGGAGGTAAAGACGGCTTATGGATCTGTCTGAAAAGGTAAAACGTTATGCTGAGATCAAGGCGGAAATTTCGGAGCTTAAATCAGAGGCAGACGGCATCGAGGCTGATATCCTTAAGGCTTCGGAAGCCGACCTGCAGGATACAAAGTTTAAATCTGCTGTCTACAGCGACAATGCTGGCAATGCAATCACAGTCACCAACGCTGACAACGTTAAGCTTGTGTACCCCACAATGCTTAAGGAGATCTTTGGTAAAGCGTACGGCGACGTTGTAAAAGAGGACGTAACCTACACCTTGTCAGAATCTGCAAAACGCTTGCTTTCCGCCGTTTACAACAAGGAGTACATAAAGGACGGCAGCGTTGCTAAGATACTGGACGGGCTTGGGCTTGACGATAAGAGCCGCAAAGCTCTGGAGAAAAAGCTTAAGGGTGCGAAATATGAGACCGACGTAAAAAATCTTATGCAGCTTGGCGGTCTGGATGAAAAGGCGGCGCAAGAGAACGCTTATCTGGTATCCGAAGCCGTCGCTTGGCAGAATCTTAAACGTCTGCTTATGATTAATAACGAACGGCTTACCGATGAGATTGTGGAGCGTGCTGTGGATATGATTGACAGCGCGGTTGTAGTTGAAAGAACGCCGAAAACGAAATTCACGGCTAAAAAATAAGGACAGGAGGATTTGGATATGGCAACAAAGGAGCAGATTAAAAGAATTTACGGTCTGGGAGCAGGTCTTGGTATTGTCGGCAAAGATAAAGATGATATGCTGCACGAATTGATCTTTAGCATTACCGGTAAAGATTCGGTAAAACAGCTTGACGATAGCGAATTCAAGGCTGTTCAGGCGGAACTTATCAATCGCATGAAGCTTGCCGATCCAAACCATCAGCTGCATAATACCAAATCTAGAAACAAAAAGAAAGAAGCTGAAGAGATCGGCTGCAACGGTATGGCTACGCCTGAACAGCAGCGGCTGTGCTGGAGATACTGCTACAGGCTCAAGGAACTTGACACTAATCCAGAGTCAGCTGACGTTGGAGACAGGCTAATTGGCGTGATAGGCAAAGTACTGGGCGTTACGGCATCAAAAAAGCAGCCGTTTCGGTGGATAGATCAGGAACAGTGTTCTAAGCTTATCGAACAGCTCAAGCGTTATGTTAATTCGGCAGAGCGGCGGGCGAAAAGGCAAGGTGAGAAATATGCCGGAACTTGATATATACGAAGAAGACCTTACTCCAGAGCAGCGGGATATTTACGACTGCATCGGCTCACAGGCATACGAAAAGCTTGTGCAGCGTTACGGTGGTTTGTCAATTTACATTGCAAAAGCTGATTCTGTTATCCGATCGGCACGTGACGAAAAGATACGCAGGGATTTTAACGGATATAACTTCAAGTTTCTTGTCAATAAATATAATCTGTCTGAGCGCACGATCCGCAGCATAACGGCTGAGATAAGGCAGGAAAAGCAAAACGCTCCTATCGAGGGTCAGATTACCTTTGATGAAATATAATTGCAGAAACTCGCTGAAACGCTTCATCTGTAACACCCCCAATATATATGGTACAGTTATTATAACGGATAACGGTACTAAATATATTGGGGGTGTTTTTATGACAAGTCAGCAGATATTTACGATAGTATTTCAGCTCGTTCTTACAGGCGGTATAGGTATTATAACCTACTTTTTAAAGCGGACTATGGACGACATCGATAAATGCAAAAGCGGTCTGGATAAGGTCAGAGAAAATTACGTCTCTAAAGACGAGTTTGACAAGTGCAAGACCGATATTACCGACGTCAAGCAGAACTATCTTACCAAAGAGGATTTTTACAGAGAACAGCTTAAGACTGAACAGAAGCTGGACAAGATCATGGATATCTTGATGGAAATGAAGGGAGAAAAATAGCATGGATATGGAAAAGCAGATGCAGCTTATCAGAGCAGGCAATTTTAAAGAAAATAACGGCTCTGTTATGCGCACTATAAATATGCTCAGATATCAGTATCATAAGCTTAAGAGCGTTGAGTATGCTCTTCCCGATATAACAAAGGGCGAAATTACCGACAGCGTGAACTATCTTTATGAAGCCGGATACATACATCTGAGGACGGTGTTGTCCAAAGAGCCGTCTACGCTGGCAGACAGCGATTTTGACGATCTCGAGGCAAAGCTTACGGCAAAGGGGATCAGCCTGCTTGCCGGAGGTATCAACGACCCCTGCATAAAGCTGTAGGGGGTGCGGATAATGGCAAGAAAGCGCAGAAAGCACTCTAAAATAGACAAGCTGTCGCCGGAACTTAAAGCAACGGTCGAAGATATGATGAAAGCCGATTTTACATATGCGGAGATCGCAGACTATATAAAGGATCAGACCGATCAGCCCATATCAATATCCTCGGTTTGCAGATACGCCGCAAATCTGAATGAATCTGTTGAGACCCTCAGAATGGCTCAGGAGAATTTCAGGGTCATAATGGAGGAGATAAACAAGTATCCGGCTCTCGATACCAGCGAGGGAATAATCAGGCTGCTGTCGCATAACGTGTTGGAATCTATACAGAACACTCCCGAAGAAAAATGGAAGAACATAGACCCGGAAGCCTTGCTCAAACAGGCTACCAGCCTTGTAAAGGCTGCGGCGTATAAAAAGAATATGGATCTGAAAAACGAGGATATCCTTAACGCGGGCTTTGAACAGGTCAAGTCAATGGTGTTCGAGGCAATGGCAAGGGAACGTCCCGATCTTTACAAGGATGTGGCTAAGTTCCTTGAGGAGAAAAGGAGCGATATATGATCTACGTTATTTATGTTCAGAGCGGCAGAGAGCATGACGTTGTTGCCACTCTCAGAGATAAAAATATTAACGCCTATGCGCCTGCTCACGACCTGTTGGAACGTAAAGGCGGCGTGTGGCGCATGGTACGCCGGATGATATTTCCCACATATGTTTTTGTTAACAGTGAAGGCATCACAGACGAGCTTTACTACACCGTGAAAAATACTGTCGGCGTATTGAGATTTTTGGGCAGACCGCCCACTCCGCTGCCGATGAGCGAGGAAGTCAGACTTCGGTGGATACTTGATGTCGAAAATCTTACCGTCAGCCGTGGTTACATAAACAGCGGAAAGGTGACTATCACAGAGGGACTGCTCAAAGGCAGAGAACACTGCATTGTTAAATACAGCAGGCGGCGTAAACGCTGTACGCTGTACTGTGAGATAAACGGCAGGCGTCATTACTTTGACGTTGCTGCAGAACTGGAAAAGATCTGATCATAAGCGTAAGGTTGATTCGTCCCCTGCGCTTAAGCTCAGATTACATAGCGCCGGACATCAACGGAATTTTGAAACAAAAATATCCGAATGGCGAAGCATTGCTATTTGATTTCATTTTAGCGGCGTTTAACGGCGTTATAGCACGTTTTGAAATAATTCTTAGGATAATTTCACACTTGAAAGAGAAAGCCCTTAAAACGGGCGTGTAGTTTGAGTTTGAGCGAACGGAGGTGTTAATGTGAATGTAAAGAGAAAACAGGCTATCGACACGCTGTCGGCAGCTGTAAGCAACATTAATGATGTAAAAATACAGACGGATATACAAAGCCTCGGCGAGCTGTCGGAGGCTTTTATTAATACCTCCGACAAGGCAGAACGGAAAAAGCTTGCCACAGATTATAAAAAGCGGCACAAGGAACTTCAGGATTTTTTGGACGACAATCCTGAACTTGTAAACTCCGAAGTGGAGAGAGCTTTGCTTGCGGCGGCTCTGGGCGGCGAATATGCAGAGGAAGAAGTTAGAGTTGACGCCAGAGGGCGCAAAACGATCAGGCGCAGGGTAAAAAAAGTCGCTCCCAATCCGTCCGCCGCTCTGAGCTATTTGCAGAATAAAGACAAAGAAAACTGGTCACCGAATCCCAAGGCTGATCCTGAGCTGGAGGACACGTCGGAAATTGAGGAGGATATCTATGGCAAGGACAACTAAGCCTGAGAAACGCAAAAAGACCATACCCTACAATTTTGGCGATAAGCATAAGGCATATATCCGAAAGTCACAGGACTGCATGATAAACGTTGCCGAGGGAGCGGTAAGAGCCGGAAAGACAGTGGACAACGTTCTTGCTTTTTGTCACGAGCTTAAGACTACTAAAGACAAGATACATCTTGCATCGGCGTCAACACTCGGCAATGCGAAAATCATTCTTGGCGACTGTAACGGCTTTGGTATTGAGCATTTCTTTCGAGGTCAATGCCGCTGGGGTAAGTACAAGGGCAATGAGGCTCTTATCATAAAGGGCAAGGATACAGGATTTAAAACAAGGATCGTCATCTTTTCCGGCGCTATGCTTGCCAGCAGTTATAAGTCCATACGAGGCAACTCTTATGGTATGTGGATAGGTACTGAGATCAATCTGCATCACAAATCATTTGTGCAGGAGGCTTTTAACAGATCTATCGCCGCAGATAAGCGTAAGATATGGTGGGATCTTAACCCGGACAATCCAAAAAACTGGATATACACCGAGTACATTGACAAGTACCAGCAGGACGCCGCCGATTGCAAATTCCTCGGTGGATACAACTACGCACATTTTACTATTGACGATAACATAAATATCTCAGATCAGCGTAAGGCTGAGGTAAAATCTCAGTACGATCCGACATCTATCTGGTACAAGCGAGATATACTGGGGTTAAGGATAGCGGCAGAGGGTCTTATCTTCCAGAGCTTTGCCAACGACCCCGAAAAGTATATAATACCCGAATCACAGCTTGACAAAAGCAAGATCACATCAATACAGATAGGTATCGACTTCGGCGGCAACAAGTCAAAGACCACATTCGTGGCTACGGCTTTTATTGAGGGCTTTAAAAAGCTTGTCGTTATTGCAGATCACAAAATAGACGGCGGCAAGGGCGAGGTCGGTCCCGATACTATTTACACTGCTTTTATAAAGTTTGTAAAGACGTTATATATGCGTTTTAATCCGCTTTTAATTAAATTTGCATGGGCGGACAACGAAAACCAAGCGGTAATAAACGGTCTGAGAGTAGCCTGTGCCAGAGCAAGACTGATGGTCAAGATCGTGGACTGCTACAAAGCTCCACGAAACGACAGAATATCTATGCTTACGTCTTTGATGGTTCAGGGCAGATTTTGGGTGCTTGACATTTGCAAAAATGTTATCGGAAGCTTGTCGGAGCAGATATGGGATCCTAAAATTCCGGACAGAGATGAGCGTCTTGACGACGGTACTTGCGATATAGATACCGCCGACGCTCTGGAGTACAGCTTTAGCAAATTTATCAAGCCGCTAACGCTGGCAGGAGGTGAAAACATTTGAACAGTGAGATAATAAACTGGCTGAATAATAACTTCGGCTATAACATTTCGACCGACTATTATAATAATATATCCGTATGGAAAGACTGGTGGAAGGGTTTTCATGAACCATTTCATAGGATAACTTTTGAAAACGGAGAAAAACGCAAGAGTCGTGATATGTATACCATGAAAATGGCCAAAAAGGTGTGCGAGGACTGGGCAAGCATATTAATAAACGACAAAACGTTTGTAAAAGTAGATGATGAATACTCGGAAAAGTTCATCGTTGGCGATACCGACAACGGCGGAGTGTTCGGCAGCAACAACTTCTGGGATCAGGCTAACGACCTTATGGAAAAAATGATGTATTCCGGCACTTGTGCCGTTGTGATACGTCTTAAAAATGCTGTGGTAAGCTCAGACGGCAGACTTCTGCCGTCACCGGACGCATGGATAGATCTAAATTACCTTGAGGCGGATAGGATAATAGTCCTATCATCGGACAACGGCATTATCACCGAAGCAGCGTTTTGCTCCGATATCTGTACAAAAGGCAGCAACAAGCTGTATCTTGAGATACACCGTCTGGAAAAAGGCGAATATGTCATAGAAAATCACATCTTTGGAATAAAAGATAAATCGCTGTTGAGCGAAGAACCTCTGCCGGACGGTGTTGCAAGAATAATGCATACAGGATCAGACAAGCCTTGGTTTACCATATGCAAACCTGCTATCGTTAATCCCATTAACGGCAATAATGGGATGGGCTGTGCGGTTTTTGCCGGAGCGATTGACAACTTGAAGGGAGTTGATCTTGCATATAATAATCTTAACTCTGATTTTTGGTTGGGACAGAAAAAAGTGTTTTTAAACAAAAATATGCTTGAAGATATGTCTGGAGATAAAAAGGTTGCTCCCGATGAGGTAAATCAACAACTGTTTTATTATATCGGCGAGACTATGGACGATGGCACGGGTAAGAGTATGGTGCAGGAGCATAATCCCGATCTGAGAGTTGCAGACAATACGGCGGGTATACAGGCACAGCTTGATTATCTCAGCTTTAAGGTGGGATTTGGTACTAAGCATTATCAGTTTAATGCAGGCTCTATAGTAACTGCTACCCAGTACACAGGCGACAAGCAGGACTTGATCCAAAACGCACACAAGCATTTTATAAAAGTTGAGAGCTTTTTGCATGGTCTTGTTAAAACGCTCCTCTGGATAGGCCACAGCTTTATCGACGCACAGGTCAAGGAGGACGCACATATATCCATAGTCTTTGACCAAAGTCCACTGGTAGACGAAAATGCCGAGCGACAACGTGACAAAGATGATGTCACAGCAGGTTTAATGCAGAAGTGGGAATACCGTGTTAAATGGTACGGCGAATCGGAAGAGGAGGCAAAGGCACGTCTTGCAGACGGTGAACCTACCGACGATGAGCTTATGGGCTTTGAGGACGGTGAGGAGTAATGCTTACCCCTCAGACGTTACAAAAACTGCCAGATGACTTGATTGATCTTGTAAGCGAGGTACAGACTGATATAATCAAGTCTATTGCCAAAAAGCTTGTTAAAGCGGACTATCTTACTCCCTCGGCGGAATGGCAGTTGTACAAAGCAAGCCAGCTGAAGATGTCTACAAAAGAGATCACTGCTATGCTTGCAGAATTTACAGGCAAATCAAAGCGGCAGATATCAAAGCTGTACACCGATGCCTGTAAGGAGGCAATCAACAACGACGCCAAGATATACAGAACTTACGGCAAGGACTGCTCCGCCGCTCTGAGGTCGGTGGCATTATCCAACACGCTTAAGGCAGGCGTTAAAAATGCAAATGGTATGACAAAAAATCTGTGTAAGTCCATGGTAGAGTCCTCGCAGGCAACTGTTACTCATCTTATGGACAAGGCATGGTTAAAGGTACAAAGCGGTGCTTTTACATATCAGGATGCTATTTACGACGCAGTTGTCGAGCTTGCTAAACAAGGTATTGCGACTGTAACTTATCCATCGGGTAAGACCGACTGGGCAGACGTTGCAGTGCGGCGTGCGGTAATGACGGGCATAAGTCAGACCGCAGGTCAGATGCAGCTTGATCTTGCCGCAGAAATGGACTGCGATCTGGTTGAGGTCACCGCACACATGGGCGCGCGTCCCTCACACGCTTTATGGCAAGGCAAGGTTTACAGCATTTCGGGCAAATCTAAAAAATACCCTAAACTCAGCACCGCCACAGGCTACGGAACGGGTGACGGCTTGAAAGGCTGGAACTGCCGACATGATTTTTATCCGTTTTTCGAGGGAATTTCCGAACGTGCTAATCTCCCTGTTGACGTGACCGAAAACAACAGACAGTATGAATTATCGCAGAAACAGCGTGCTATGGAGCGGTCTATACGAGCTACAAAAAGACGTTTAGCTGCATATGACGGTGCTATCTCTGAGACGGAAGACGAGGTGCTTAAACGGAGACTGCAAAATCAGTTTGAACGCCACTCGGCTATACTGAAAACTAAGGAAAAACGGCTGTCTGAGTTTTGCGATACGAACGATCTTTATCCCGAAAAGGACAGAGTTCGGGTTGTTGGATTTAACAAGAGTGTTTCGCAGAAAGCGGTATATGGGAATAATCGTTACTTTGTTAAGCAAATGAAAAGCTACGGCATAGAAAATCCGCCGAAAAGCCTTGACATTTTTGAAAATATGAAGTATAATAACTCTCCTGAGTACAAATTGATGAATGCATATATTACTTCTGTAAAAAAGGGAAAAATTTCTCCGCTTGTAGGTTACGATCATTATAAGAAGTTGCACAATGAGATTAACAACAGTCTTGTTGGTTTAACTACAACTAACGGTATTGAAATAACTGGGCAATCGGATCATTTCATTGAACGTGTTATTGGTGTAATCAAAGATCCTGATACGGGTAAGAAACGTCTTGGCGTTGAACTTCAAGATATTCAGGATGCTTTGACCAATGGTAAAGCAATGAAACCCAAAATTAGCAGGGATAAAAACGGTAACATTTTATATGATGAAGATGGTAAACCTAAAATATCTCAGCTATTTGTTACAGATAAATGTGCAGTATCCATAAATCCTGAAACGGGCGTGCTTATTCAATGTAATCCAAAGTGAGGTGTATTATTATGATATTCAATTTCAAAAAAGATGAATATGAAATGCTTGTCAAATATGGCGATTTTGAAGATTTGGAATACCCATACAAGCTCTTCCCCGAAACAAGTCAGATAGAAATAAATAATAAAGATGTTTCTATGTTTCAATGCATAATTAGCAACATATCAGTTGTTTATGGCATGGACGAAAATCAGAATAATATGACAGATTTCGGATATAAAGCATTGGATATTTATGATAAGGTTTATTTTCAAATTCATAATGAATAAGCTCCCAGCTACTGGGGGCTTTTAATTTTGCAAAAAGGAGCTGATAATTTATGCTTTCAACCCTTATATTGCTTTACGCCCTCGATACAGGGCAAATCCCCGTTGGCTGTTATGTAGCCGCATGGGTCTTCACAATAATAAAAGGTATTTGTTTGGTTATTAAATGCCTTGTAGATTTATCAGATGATTAAAACTGCATTTTAACGATAGTAAAACGCTCTTTCAAGGGCGTTTTATTTATCCTCGTTTTTGCGGAGCAAAAATCCGAGCCGCTTGCGAGGAGATAAATTTTATACTCAAAATTAAGGAGGAAAAATCCCTATGGAACTGAAAGATTTAACAGCTCTCGGTATTACCGAGGAGCAGGCAAACAAGGTGCTTGAACAGCACACAGCGGAGCTGACCGCAGAACAGCAGAAGTACACAGACCTTAACGCAGAACTGGAAACGGCAAAAGGCACGATCTCAGAGCTTACTGATAAGGTCAAAGCATTTGACGGCGAGGACATTGAAGGACTTAAGAAAGCGGCGTCCGACTGGGAAAGCAAGTACAATGCAGATATTGCCGCACTTAAGCTTGACAAGGCTCTGGAACTGTCCCTTGCCGGAGCAAAAGCAAGAGATGTGGACATTGTCAAGTCTCAGCTTGACTCGTCGCTCCTCAAGCTTGACGATGACGGCAAGATCACAGGTCTTACCGAACAGCTTGACAAGCTTAAGGCCGACAAAGCATTTCTCTTTGCGGATGGTGATGAGCCTACCGCAAGGATAGACACCGGTCTTGACCACGGTTCGGCAACAGAAACAACATCAGACGCACAGGCAAGAGCCGTAATGGGTCTGCCTGCGACTAAGTAATTTTACGGAGGTAAAATATTATGGCAAACGCAATTACAAAATTTAAAACCTACATCGCACTGCTTGACGAGGTTTACAAGCAGGCATCTTTGACCGCCGATCTCGACAGCGATCCTACTCTTGTTAAAGCGGGCGCAAACGCAAATGAGATCATAATCCCTAAGATCTCTATGGACGGTCTGGCGGACTACTCCAGAAACAGTGGCTATGTAAAGGGCGACGTTACTCTTACAAACGAGACTGTTACCTTTAATTACGACAGAGGTCGTAAATTCAGCGTTGACAATATGGACAATGAGGAGACTGCAGGACTTGCTTTCGGCAGACTGTCCTCAGAGTTTATCCGCGTCAAGGTTGCTCCCGAACAGGACGCATTCAGGTTCGCGACCTATGCAGGTACAACAGGCATATCTAAGGTTTCTGCAGGAGCAACACTTTCATCGGGTAATGATGTCCTTACCGCTCTGATCACTGCACAGAACAAAATGGACGAAGACGAAGTATCGCCGGAAAACCGTATTCTGTACATCACTCCTACTCTGTATAACCTTGCTATCAATGTGGACACCACAAAGTCAAAGGCTGTACTTGACGGCTTTGCTAAGATCGTAAAAGTGCCTCAGAGCAGATTTTACACTGCGATCGATCTTAAGGACGGCACGACAAAATCAGAGGGCGTCGATGAAACGGCAGGCGGTTTTGCTAAGGCGACAACCGCAAAGGATATAAACTTTATGATAATCCAGAAGTCGGCGGTTATCCAGTATCCTAAGCACACGGTAAACAAGGTCGTTACGCCGGAGGAAAATCAGACGGATGACAGCTGGCTGTTCTTCTTCCGTGCTTATGGTCTGGCTGATGTGTACGAAAACAAGGCGGCAGGTATTTATCTGCACCACAAGGCATAGGAGGTGTCTTTATGGCAAAGACAGTAGGATTGACTTTTAACGAGAAGCCAATAACAATAGAACCGCCTGCCGACTATCGCGAAAATGAAAATGTCATTGATTATAAGAGCATGACAGTCCCTGAACTAAAAGCTTATGCCGCCGAACTTGGCATTGACCTCGGGTCGGCAAGCAAGAAGGACGCAATCATTCAGGAAATCGTCGATGCAGTTGCGGTAGAGGATACGACAAGCGAAACGGAGGTGTAGGCTATGGCTTATGCTGATTACACGTTTTACACTGCTGATTTTCATGGCAATAAGATTTCCGAAACGGATTATCCTTATTTTGCGGAGCGTGCATCGGAATATCTCGACAGTCTGAGCTTTGCCGAGACCGACGAGATCAGCCTTGCCAAAGCCTGCTGTGCTTGTGCAGAGATCATGTACTCCGCACAGCCGGATAAACAGATAGCCTCCGAAAAGGTCGGAGATTATTCGATAAGTTATTCGACCACTCAGACTGCTGTCGCCGATGAGCTGATCAAGACCGCCTCCAGATACCTTAATCTCAGGTCTGTGGGGTGGATATAAATGAGATATAATACAAAATGCACCGTCTGGCACAAACAGCCCGACGGTGCATTTATTACACAGCATTATCCTTGCTGGTGGCAGGACACCGAAGCCGAAAACATTGCAAAGACGGGCAAGACCGATGTTGACCGGGCGTTGATACATCTGCCGTTGTTGGCTGTAGTCGATAAGTCCGACTATATTGCAAAGGGCGATATTGATTTTGACGTGACAGCCTCTGTGGCAGAGTTGCTTAAGGCTGTAAGCCCGCTCAAAATCAGTACTGTAGAGCGCAAGGATTACGGCAGTCCCATAATGCGGCACACGGAGGTGACGGCTAAATGAGTAATAACAGTATTAAAGTAACTCTCACGGTCGCTCCCGAAAATGAACTGTTTGCGAGGCGTGGTCTGCAAAAAGGCGGCCGAGTACAGAAGTATATCGACAGCGAAGTATTACGTTGCTGTGATAGTTATGTGCCAATGCTTACCGGTAAGCTTAAACAGTCCGGTATTACATCAACGGTAGTTGGATCAGGCATGGTGCATTACAACACACCATACGCCCGCAAAAATTATTACGATAACAAAGGTATGGGCAAGCAGGGGCTTAACCTTGGGGGCAAGCGAGGCAGACTATGGTTCGAGCGTATGAAACCCGATCATCTGTCCGGAATAATCAAAGGAGTGAAACGAATTGCCGGAGCAAAATAAAAGCCTTTTGGAGGCTATGAAAGAATATGTGTTACAGTATCCCAATCTTGGAGATATTGATCTGCACATAGACCAGACTGAGTCTGAACCTGTTAATTACAGTATACAGACATCAGGCCTTGTAAAACTCAGTGAGGACGTGTGCGGAAATCAGACATGGCAGTACAATGCTTTGCTCCAGAGCAGAGAGTACACAGCCGATGATCTGTCAAGGCTCAATGCATCAGCTTTTACGGAGGATTTTATCTTCTGGATTGAAAAACAGAACAGTAGCCGGAATTATCCAGAACTTGCAGGAAATTTTGAACCTATCAGTATATCCGCTGATAATGGCATACTGCTTGCTCTGGATGAGGACGGAGACAGAGGATTGTATCAGATACAGATACATTTTACATTTGAGGAGGAAATATAAATGGCAGCTACAGGAATAAAAAAGCTTAAAAGAAGTCATCTTATGCATTTGTTGGATTCCACTTTTGGCGGAGAAACTCCGTCATGGTTCCTGATTGGCAAAAACATTGAGGATATGTCTATGGATTTGGGACCGGATACCGCGACTGTTAAGAATATCCTTGATGAAACAGATGTAAATGACAACGGTTACGAACCTAGTTTGTCTGTTGAAACCTACTACGCAAATACAGAAGATGCGATTTACGAAAAGATCAAATCTATTGCGTTGGATCGTCTTGTTGGCGACGACTGCAAGAGCAAATATCTTGAGGTGCTTATCGATAAGACCGAAGGTCCTTACGATGCATGGATGGAAGATTGCATCGTTAAGCCGCAGTCATATGGCGGACCGCAGGGCGGTGTCAACATACCGTTTAATATCCAACCTTGCGGCAATCGTATTAAGGGTACTGTAACAATCGCAAATAAAGTGGTGACATTTACGCCGCTGGCTGAAGGATAATTTGAGGGGCGACTAAGCCCCTCTTTTCTAAGGAGTGTTTTTTATGTCAGAAACAATTAAGCTTAGTTTTGACGACGGATACAAAAATATCGAATTAAATGGGAATCCGGATAAAATAATCCGTATTAATCCAACAGATACTCAGTTTATTAACCGAATTTCAGGCTTTGATGAGAAATATGAGAATATACGCAGTAGATACGGAGATATCGATATGAACTCTATCAATGATCTGCAGAATCTTGATGAGAATAATCCGGACTTTGAAAAGCTGAAACTTGCCGCTGATAGTGTGGACAAACTTGATATGGCGGTGAAGGATCTTATAAATGAGATCTTTGGTTATGATATTTCATTAATAGTATTCGGAACTGATTCATGTCTTTCGCCTGCCGGAGGTCAACCAATATTTATGAATTTTATGCAGTGCATCTTCGCGTACATAAATGAATGTTCTGTGGAGGAAAGAAAGAAATCACAGGAGAAACTTAATTCCTATGCGGCACAGCGCAATACCATTGTTGGTGAAACAAAATGATAGGTGCATTGCCTAAAGCTTTGACAGTCAACGGTAAAATATATTCAATATATAGTGATTATCGCGTAGCTTTGCTGATTTTTTCTATGTGCAATGACGATACGCTTAATGACAAAGCCAAAACATATGGATGTATACAACTGTTGTACAAGCATCACGATCAGATACCTAACTCGGATCTTTACGAAGCGGCAGAACAAGCCAAATGGTTTCTTGACGGCGGAGATATGCCAAAATCTAAACGTCAACCTAAACCGTTGATAAACTGGGATCAGGATGAAGGGATTATTTTTCCAGCTCTCAATAAGGTAGCAGGAAAGGAAATTCGTGAAATTGATTATATGCATTGGTGGACGGTTTTAGGCCTTTTTAATGAGATTGGTGAGGGTTTATACAGTAATGTTATAAATATACGCTATAAGCTTGCACACAATAAAAAACTTAGTAAAGGAGAACAGGACTTTTACCGGAACAACAAAGAACTTATTGATATTAAGGTGAAGCTTACAGCAGAGGAACAGGATGAACTTGATTTTATAAATAATCTGTTATAAAAAAAGTCAGCCCGTTTGGACTGACTTTTTTATTACGCCCACCACTGATTACCGCAGTTAAGGCAAGTTATACGAACTTTTTTTGCTCCTTTGTTTCCGGAAACAAGACCTATTGGACCGGCAACAGCAGTTCCTATGACTGCTTTTCCGACTCCAAAGCCTTTTTTGTTTGCCGTAAGCGAAGTACTTCCACATTTAGGACAGCAAGCAATACCGTTTTTCTTGTTTTCCTTTATACGCTGACGTTTTGATAACGTTTTTTCTTCATGTTGTGTTTCGCCTGTTTGTGATGAAGTTGATGTGGTTACTTCCATCGGTATAAAAGTATTATTGCTAAGTGCGGAGAAGTAACCACATAACTCAGCAATTTTTTTATTATTGTTAAAGAAAAACATTACGTTATATGATTTTCCGTTTGCTGTTATAAACAAGCGACCGTTCTCGGAAGGAGTTCCGGCTGTATATCTAATATCTGATATGTCGGATACTTTTATAGTTTCGCTTTTGAGCCCACTTTTGTATGAGATCTCCGTTTCCGAAACTATTATAGTTGACACAAAAGCCGATTTTATTGTGGCATTCATAGGTATAGTTGAAATCGAGTTGACTTCTTCAATTTCGGTTTTATTGTGATGCAGAATTTCAGTTCCACATTTCATGCAGAAATCTGATTCATCGGATATTTCTGCGCCGCATTTAAAGCAAAACATAACATTTCCTCCCATTATGTATTTTTTCATTATACAGCGTATGGAGGATTTTGTCAAGAAAGGAGGCTGATATAATTGGCAATTGACGGCAGACTTAATTTCGATACAAAAATAGATACAAAAGGATTTTCCAAAGGTATAAACAGTTTAGGTAACCAGCTTAATAATCTCCGAAATATAGTTTTAAAAATGGGTGCAGCACTTGGTACTGTGTTCAGTGGAAAAGAAGCTCTTGAAGCTGCTGCAGATATAAATGCTGCAAATTCTCAAATGCAACAGACTTTTGGAACTTTAAAATCTGCTGCAGATAATGCTATGAAAAGTGTAGCTGATAACAGTAGCATTCTTCAGACAAGACTTCAAAATGTAGGCACATCTATTTATGCTTTTGCTAAAACTACGGGTATGGATTCAGTTAGTGCTCTAAAAATGATGGAAGAAGCGTTGCAGGTAACAGCAGACAGTGCGGCATATTACGATCGAAGCCTTGAAGATACTGCAGAAAGCCTAAAATCGTTCTTGAAAGGCAACTTTGAAAACGATGCTGCTTTGGGTTTGAGTTGTACAGAAACTACGCGAAACACAGCGGCTAATAAACTCTATGGAAAATCATTTATGGAATTATCCGAAGCTCAGAAGCAACTTACACTATTGCAAATGGTCAAGGATGCAAATGCTCTTTCTGGAGCGGAGGGACAAGCCGCGCGAGAAGCAGACGGCTGGGAAAATGTCATCGGTAATCTGAAAGAGTCTTGGAAACAGTTGCTTGCTGTAATAGGACAGCCTGTTCTTTCTGGTGCTGTAACAGTTGTAAAAAACATAACAGCGGAATTGCAAAGTTTGACAGCTGTTGCTAATTCAGCAGTTAAAGCACTTTCTGAGGTGTTTGGAATTAAACTGATGAATACAACAGATGGAGTTGCTGAAAGTTCTTCGCAGGCGGCGGAAAATTATTCCGATATGGCAACATCGGCTGAAGCTACTGTCGAGGCTCAAGAAAATGCACTTGCAAGCTTTGATCAGATAAATAAGCTGGCGGACAACAGTTCCTCATCTGATACAAATGCATCGCCAGTGGTCGGTACTCTAAGCGGCAATACGATCTCCACTACTGTAGATGTTGATACATCTGATGCCGATAAAAAGCTTAAAGATTTTTTTTATTGGGTAAAATCATCTTTTAATACTATTTTTACGCCATTTAAACAAGCTTGGGATAAAAATGGAGTCAAGGTAACAGATAGTATGAGATTTGCTTTCGAGGGTGTATGGAGTGTTATCAAAAGCATAGGCGGATCATTCACCGATGTTTGGAGTAACGGAACGGGCGAACAAATTTCTGAACATTTACTCGGTATATGGACAAACATTAATAATACAATCGGATATGTGTCACGCAATTTTTCCTCCGCTTGGTCTGATAGCAGTGGTACAAAAATTATTCAGGACATTCTTGATATTTTTAATGATATACTCGACACAATTGAAAACATAACGGCAGACACTGTTGAATGGGCGCAGAACATTGACTTCTCACCGCTCATTACATCATTTGAAAATGTAACATCCACATTAAAGCCTTTAACTGCCGACATATTTGACGGTATCGAATGGTTCTGGGATAATATTTTGCTCCCTATGGCATCATGGACTATAAGTACTTTGATACCAACATTTCTTAATTTGCTGGCGGCAGCTATAAAAGTTCTTGATTCAGCAATTTCAGCGTTAAAACCTATGGGTAAATGGCTGTGGGATAAATTTTTGAAGCCTATTGCAACATGGACCGGAGGTATTATAGTAGGCGCGTTGAAAGGTATTACATCAGCCTTAAATGGGGTTAGTGACTGGATAAAGAATCATCAGACTGCTGTCGAAAATTTTGCTGTTGTAGTTGGGACTTTGGGATCGGCATTTGCAATATCCGGAATAATTCAAGGCGTAGTAAGTGCATTTGCCGCATTGGCGGCAGGAACAAGTGTATTGACACCGTTAATTACTGCACTTGGTGTAGCAGTTAATTTTTTGACGAGTCCAATCACACTTGTATGTCTAGGAATCGGTGCGCTTATCGCTATCGGCGTATTGCTGTACAAAAATTGGGAAACAGTAAAACAGTTTTTTATTGATTTGTGGGACAGCTTTAAAATGACCATACAGCAATTTGTAGACTGGGTAACAGAGGTCTGGACATCAATTAAAGACTTTTTCGCCGGAATATGGCAAGGCATAAAAGATGTATTTGCCGTCGTGGCAGAATGGTTTACGGGAATTTTCCAAGCAGCTTGGGACGGTATTTTGTCTGTCTGGAATGCCGTTATAGGTTGGTTCTCAAATCTGTGGACAGGAATCAAAGACATTTTTTCTGCAGTAGGAAGTTGGTTTGGAGATATATTTACAACTGCGTGGACAAATATAAAATCGGCGTTTTCGGCTACAGCACAATTTTTCAGGGATTTGTGGACTGCAATAAAATCACCGTTTATTAAGGTAGCTGATTGGTTTAAAGATATATTTTCAAAGGCTTGGCAAGCAGTTAAGGACGTATTTTCGACTGGTGGCAAAATTTTTGACGGTATCAAAGAGGGTATAACAGGAGTATTCACAACGGTTGTAAACGGCATAATTGGCGGAATAAATAAAGTTATTTCTACTCCACTGGATTTTCTTAATGGCATACTTAATGATATTCGTGATATTGAAATAGCAGGCTTTACACCATTTGATGAGTTTTGGGACTATGACCCTATACCAGTTCCTCAGATTCCAATGCTCGCCACCGGCGCGGTAATTCCGCCGAACTCCGAGTTTCTTGCGGTTCTCGGCGACCAGAAACGCGGCACAAACATCGAAGCTCCGCTGGATACGATCAAGCAGGCTTTGTTTGAGGCGCTTGCTGTTTACGGCGGAGCTGTAGGCAATCAGAAAATAAGCGTAACGATACCAATCGAAGTAAAGGGCAGAGTGCTGTCACAGATCGTTATTGACGATATAAATGATTTTATCAAGCGCAACGGCAAATCGCCGATAAAAGTATAGGAGGGATACTATGAAATCAAATGGATTGAAATTTGAAGAAGAAACGGTAGCCACTCCTGCTGAAATTACTTTTTGTAACAATAAAATCTGGTCGGGCAATGCAGGGCGCACCGCTAATTGTCTTATGGTCGGAGACATCAGGGCTATAAAGAAAACGGTCACTATTAAATGGTATCATCTCACAGGCGAGCAGACTGCACAGATAAATAAGTATATCTCAAATGTTGATAGCCCATTTTTTAACGCCACACTTTTGGACGAGACTTTTAATGAAATCAAAATAAGGGTCTATGCAGGAGATCCAAGCTATGAAATATTCGGCTGGGACGAAAAGCGGCAGTTTTGCAAAGGCGTTGCTGTTGACCTTATCATGCAGTAGGAGGCGGATATATGTATACAACAAGTACAACCGTCTCCTCACGCATCGAAAGCTACTGCCGCACATGGCGTATGTGGCTTGAAAACGACGAGAGCGTAATAATGGGGGACAACATAATGTCCGCTACCAGTGACGTGCAGTCAACGAGCCTCAGTGACGACATAGAGCTTGGTGCAGTGTGCTCACAGTCTTGGGCATTACAGATAAACGATGCTGAAACACGTTTCCTCGGCAAAGAGTATGACCTGTCCCTGTACCTTGCAGACCTCACAGGCGTGACCACCTACTCCACCCTAGAATCCTACACCTATGCCGAGCTTTCAAAGCTGACAGTGGAGCAGATAAGTAAGCTTGGAGAGGTGCTTGACGGAGAGAGAATACCTCTGGGGCGGTTTACCTGCGTGAAATCGAAAAAGTCGGGCGGAAATACTGAGGTCACTTTTGCGGATAGGCTTTACTTCTCCGACAAGACCTATGTGCCAAAGGTCAAGCTACCTGCGTGGTCAAAGGCTGTCGAGGACGACATATGCAAGCAGCTTGGACTGCAAAACGGCAACGACTACACCATCCCTGCAAAGCTCCGTGTAAAGGGCGGTGCAAGGCTTTACGGCAAGGGTCACATAAGGCTGAAAACTGCAAACTTCGACTTCAAAATAAGCTCTATACCCAAAGACACCACAATGCGGCAGATGCTCAGTTACATAGCTTCGGCACAAGGCGAGTTCGGTTTTGTTGACCGATACGGCAGATACGTCCGCAAATGGTACGGCTCGAGCGTGAAGATACTGGACAACAACACTATCGACCTGCCAACACTGGGAGAACGTCCGAATGTTTTGGCAGGCATTGTCTGTAAGGTCAGCGACAGCGAAACTCTGCGGCTGGGCAATACCACAGGCTCGGCAGGGCGTGTGCTAGAGTTTGAAAATCCATATATGACAATGTCGCTGCTGCGGTCATTGTGGCATAGGATAGGCGGCTTTTCGTGGTATACAACGGAGCTTTTTCACCGCCTTGGCGACCCACGATTTGACGTCGGGGACGTGATAACATACGTCAGCGAAAGCGGCGAAAGCTACGATATACCAATAACTAACATAGGATTCAATTTTGACGGCGGACTTTCAGCCGATATTTCTGCGGTGGGTCTGTCTGTGGAAGAACAGCTTTAGGAGGCGAGATTATGGACGAGAACGAGATAACAACTGTAGCTGATACGCAGGCGGAGAAAACTGCCGATACAGCAGACACAGGTCAGACAACGCCCACCACCGAGGAGCTTATCCAGCAGCTTACGGCGAGAGTGGCGGCACTTGAAGAAATAGTCGGCGAGGAGGAGTATGAGCTGCGGTACTCGGGCGAACAGACGGACGAGCTTTTAGACGGCGGTACAGCGGTGTTTCGTGCAAAGACAGCGGCGCAGATAGTAAGTCTTGTGAACAGGCTCTACCCACTGTATATGCGGTGGGGGTCTTTCACGGTGAATATGAAGGTCAACGCCGACAACGGCTCACAATGGACTTACAATACACGCACAGGCATGATACCCTCGGGGGTCACTAACCCTGCGGTGTTTATGGTGTGCGACTGGGGCAAAAAGCACTTCAAGTCGCAGAGTTTTCAATACAAAGTCGCAAGCAACAGCAGGGACATCGACTGGGAGGCATACCTTGAGCACACCTCAGACCAGGGCGGCACATACGCTTTCAAGGTGTACTATCTCATAGTCGGCAAAAATGCGGAAGGGGGAAGTATAGTTGGCTAGTTTCACGGAAAATCTCGGACTTAAAAAGCCCGACAGGTCGGACAGGTTCAGCATCGAGGACTTCAACGGCAATATGGATATTATCGACACTATACCCGATATGGCGAGCGGACAGAGCCTTGTGGGAGTGTCAGTGGGAGAAGCGTACGGAAATATAGGTATAACAGGCATAGCGGAGGCGGTCGAAGATGAAAATATACGAGGGAACAGACGGACTTAGAGGATTAGTCAGGAAGCTTATTGAAGTTTATAATTTTAAGAAAGTTGTGTACGAGGGCGATAACGCAAGTATTGACACCAAAGATGCTACCTTTCAGCTTTGGGTAACAGACGAGCTGTTTTTAAGAGGTCAGTTTGCTGATACAAGTAGAAGTTTTGGTTGGTGTGACCTAAGAACAGAAGCATTGACTTGTCCTTGTGTGAGCACTGCGCCTAACATTGGAGACCCAAGAAGATGGATTATTTATAAGCAAAGTGATTTAGTAGCTATTGGAATAGCCGGTAATACCGCTAGTAGACCTGGTATAAATATAATAATTGGCGAAATAACTAACTATGAAACAGGAGAAACTGAAATAGGTATGACAACAAGTTGTGCTACTAATAATATTGACAAATATGCTGTTTTTACCAACGGCATGTCTGTACTGTCTGCACCATATAGATATTTTTGTCAGCAAAAATCAGTAACATCACTTGCTCCTGTAGTTTCTACCAGTCAAAACAAAGGTTTTACAAATGTATATCACATACTTTCTCATATACAGGGTATATCAGATAACATTACTTATTGTGACTACGCTGTACCTACACAAACTATACTGCTTAATAATAAGAAATATCTGTTAAGCAGATTTGCTTTTGAGATAAAGGAGTAAGCAAGATATGAAACAGAAATTTGCAAAGCTTATAGACGTCAAGTCTATCGTGACGATACTGCTGACGGCAGTGTTCTGCGTGCTGGCACTGCGCCACACGATTTCAGCAGAGCAGTTCATCACGGTGTTTACTGTGGTGATATCGTTCTATTTCGGCACGCAGTATCAGAAAAACTATAAAAATAACAAGGAGGATAATTATCATGGCAGCGACAATTAAAGGCATTGATGTTTCTATGTATCAGACAAACGTAGATTTCGCAAAGGTCAAAGCGGCGGGCTACAGTTTTGTTATTATCAGATGCAATAACTGGGATCACACGAAGAACTGTGTAGTAAAAGACCCGCTTTTTGAAACGCATTACAAAAATGCAAAGGCAGCTGGGCTTGACGTCGGTGTATATTACTATACATGGCAGACAACGGTATCCGGTGCGAAACAGGACGCAGTTCTTTGTCTCGATTACATCAAGGGCAAAACTTTTGAATACCCAATTTACTTTGATCTGGAGTGGCAGAAAGCTTTTGCACGCGGTAAAACGGTATGCTCCGACATGGTAAAAACTTTTTGCACTGCGCTGGAGGAAGCAGGCTACTTCGCAGGTCTGTATATCAGCCGCAGTCCGCTCCAGACTTACATAACAAATGATGTCGCAAGACGCTATGCACTGTGGATTGCAGAATACAACAGCAAGTGCAACTACGGCGGCACATACGGTATGTGGCAGTACAGTTCAACGGGCAAGGTCAGCGGTGTTTCCGTGCCGGTAGACATGGATTACTGCTATGTGGATTACCCATCTGTGATAAAGGCTAAGGGGCTTAACGGGTTTAAGGCTACTAACACAAGCACGTCTAAGGTACTTGACAGTTCGGGCTTTAAGAAAGGTGATAAATCCGATGGAGTTCTTGCACTGAAACAGCTCCTTATGCTGGCAGGGTACAAACTTGACAACAACGGCACGTTCGGAGACGGTACCCTAAAGGCGGTCAATGCTCTGTTGAAAAAGTGGGGCTATACTCAGAACGGTATTGCGGGGACTAAATTTATTAAAAAGCTGTCTGCAACGATAAAGTAAAGGAGTAGCTTATGGATACAAAAGAAACATCATACAGCCAAATGGTGACAGTCACTAGGCTTAATTACAGGAGCGATTGCAACTTCACCGCCGGAACGATCGTTGGCGTTCTCGAAGATAATACTCCGGTAAAAGTCGCTGATGATTTTTATGAATTTCATCACGGTCACTACTGGAGAAAAATCAAGCTTGGTCGCAAGCATTATTATGTTGTTGCTGATTGGCTTAAAAAGATTTAAAAGTAACAGCTCCGGGCAATCCGCTCGGAGCTGTATACTATATTAAAAGGAGGTCATATTTATGAAAAGTCCAATACCATGGATTGGTGGAAAGAGCCAGCTTAAAAGTAAGATCATCAAGTCTTTCCCGCCTACTGAAAGCTACAACAGATTTATCGATGTATTCGGCGGAGGCGGGTCTATACTTTTTGCAAAAGGCAAACACGCTGATCTAGAGATCTATAATGACGCCAACAGTGATTTGGTCAACTTTTTCAGATGCTTAAAATATCATTCTGATGAGCTTAAAAAGGAGATAAAATACTATTTAAACAGCCGGGAAATGTTCCTTGACTGCCGTGAGCGCATATCTGTAACCGGATTTACAGACATTCAGCGGGCTGCTATGTTCTATGTGCTTGTCAAGACAGGCTTCGGAGCAAGTCTGAGAACGTTCGGCTGCAACAAAAAGCGGCTTAACACAGATAATTTCGCAGATATCGAGGCAAGACTGGATGGAGTAGTGATCGAAAACAAAGATTTTGAGGATCTTATCAAGGTATACGACCGTGAGAAAGCTTTATTCTACTGCGACCCTCCATACCACAAGACAGAGCGACATTACACTGTTAAATTTACCGAGGATGACCATGAGCGGCTCTGCAGAGTTCTTCACCAGATCAAGGGCAGATTTGTACTGTCGTACAACGATGACAAGTATGTGAGAGACCTGTATAAAGACTACAATATTCAGGCGGTCACCCGCAATAACAGTCTTTCATCAGGTGATTTCAAAGAGGTAATAATCACAAATTTCTAGTATTTTTTTTAGAGAATAAATAACGGATTTCGTTATTTATGTTGTAAAAAACATACCGGAGGTAATCATGAGAGTAAAATTAAGGGCTTTGCTTAATTCCAGGGGCATTACTCAGGCTGAACTTGCGCAGGCGACAGGCATCAGACCGTCCACAATCTCACAGCTTTGCAATAACATCGCTGTCGGTTTCAAATTTTCACATCTTGAGCTGATTTGCAGATTTTTAAAATGCGATTTAAATGACATTTTAGAGCTGTAAAAAATACGTTTCAAAAATTCTCGATAATTCAAAAAAAGTGATGAGTGTTTCGTTTTGTTGAAACATTTCATCACTTTTTTGCGTTTTGCTTGTCAGTTTTTTGGATTTTGCTTGTCAAACATCAGCTATTTCAACTTCCATGTTGATAAATGTAAACTTTTTTAGAAAGTATGATATAATATAGTATTGCATTAAATAAAAATACGAATCCATACTTACTCAGTCTATGTCACCTTACCCCCTCAATAACTCCCTTATCCATTTCATGCACAGTATCGCACAGCACAGAAATGTCCTCCGCCGAATGAGAGCAGATAAGGATAGTCTTACCCTGCTCTTTGTATGAAAGTAGGTACTCACGCATTTCTTTTACGCCGTCCTTGTCAAGACCATTGAAAGGCTCGTCAAGAATGAGTATCTTCGGATTTTCCATAATGGCTTGTGCAAGTCCCAAACGCTGCCGCATACCTAGACTGTATTTGCGGACGTGTCGCTTTAAGTCAGGGTCAAGCCCCACCTGCTTCATGCTGTTGCGTATCTCTTCTTTGCCGATCTTGTTGTTCAGCCCCGCAAGAAGTTTGAGATTTTTGTATCCACTGTAATACGGTATAAACCCAGGTGTTTCAATAATGATACCCATATCTTTCGGGAAGTCAACGTCCTTGCCCACCTGCTTGCCGTCAACGATAATCTCACCGCTCGTGGGCTTGATAAAGCCGCATATACACTTCATAAGCATTGTCTTTCCGCTGCCGTTTCTGCCGATAAGTCCGTGTATCCTGCCCTCCTCAAAGGACACATTTATGTGCTTTAGTATCTCCGTTTTGCCAATCGTAAGGCATACGTCATTTACATTGATGATATCCATTTCGTCCCCCTAACTTGCAACCTCCGTCACATTATCATAATTAAACTTACCAATGGCTATCCCTCCGAAAACCAGCAGAACCGCAATAAGTACTAGCAGATAAATCACAGAAAAGCTCATCGGCATTATTGGCTTTTTGAAATATTTCGTGTAATGCAGCCAAGTTATTGAGTTTGCCATTGGCATTGTCCACATAAGATTTGTCCTTATAGCACTGAACGCCATTCCAAGTGATATCATTCCGCCGCATATGATAAAGCCCATAGTCTTGCGCTTGAACAGCGAAAATACCAGCAGTATCAGCCCTATTATCATCAAATACGCCGCCACGAGCAGATAGCTTTTCACCGCCGCCTCAAATACCGAAAGCTGATTGTAGAGATTTTCTGGAAGCAGCTCAACGCCGAAATCGCCTCGCCTGTCGGGGAACATTTTCACAAAACCCGTGGCAACATTGCTCCAGCCATTGTACCAAAAACCATTTGAAAGCATTGGCAAAACTGTACCGAGAAATATTACCGCAAGACATGATACTATCATAAAAACAAGTTTCAAAACCTGCCCTACAAACCAGTTCGCCCTGCCGATACGCACGATATAAAACACAGTATTTGTGTCGACTTTCGGATAGTCAGCAATAAGGGTCAGAAAAACTATTGGGATTATAAGTATCAGTATCTCAGAATTTGCTACCGCTATAAATGGCTCTAGTATGTTAAGCGGCTCACCCATAAGCTCTGCATTGTTAGTCAGCGGAGAAACTGCAAAATTGTTTATGAATATGAGCAGCACCGCAACTATCACCATTCGTGCGTCGCAGACCCATTTGACAAATTCCGTCACCTCACAGGAAAAGGCTTGCTTTAAACTAAAATTTTTCATCGCTTACACCCCTTTGTCCGGCCGCATATTCATTATTACTATAAAACCTATCACAGAGAAAAGTATTATCCCGAAATTGAAAAACAGAATGTATTTTGTGTCAGCAAAAGCTGTGTAATATGACAAATTCATTATGCTGTTGGGATAAAAATTCTCCAATATGCTTGCCCTGTCGAAATCCTCTTTCATCATCGAATTTGCAATAAGTTTCTGCACAGCTATCTGCCACATATATGTTACCATAAATGGCACGCAGGTTATAAGATATGGATTTTTGCAGAATGAGCTTATGAATAGCGCAGGCATTGTGCTTATGGCTCCATACAAAAACGCTGAAAGCATATATCTTAACACGCCTATAAGTTCGTTTTTGTTGTTCACAAGCACGAATGACAAGTCATCTGCGGAAAGTTCATATTGGCTCAATGAAGGAAAAATTATTCTTACGATAACACCAAAAATTATATATCCGAATAGAACAGCCGAACCGCCGCACAAAAATGCTGAGCAGAATTTTGACAGATAATATCTCAAACTGCCTGTTCGGGTTATGTTGAACCGCATTGAGCCGCCGTTTCGCTCTGCACAAAATGCCGTCATAAAGGGAAAAGCCGCTATTATAGGCAGAAACATTGCCATATATCCCGACATACCTTTTGCGAATATCAGATAGGAACTGAAGGAATAATCATCAGCAAAAAGCTGTTTATCAAGCTTTGCAATGCACTCAAACACCGTGTATATCTTCGCCGTGTTTGGGTCAGTATACGCCTTTGCGGTAAAGCATAGCAGAGTCGTGAGCAGCACCGCTCCGACATATCCGATATTCAGCATACTCTTGTTAAGGTCGCATTTAAGTGCTTTCATTGCCCCACCCCCTATGGAATAAGCACATATATCTCGCCCGTAACGCAGTCAACTGTCACATAATTTATTGCGTGCAGACCTGTCGGCTGCTTATCGTCGATAATAAAATCCACTTTGGCGTACAGCATATATTATCCGCACTTTCGCCGACTTCGGTACTCTCGCCACGAGGTTCATACATAAGCTTGACGTCATCAAACTGTATATCGATCTTGTCCGCAAGATTTTCCTCAAGCAGATCGCAAGCACCCTTGAAAGACAGCATTTTGTCTATTTTCTCAACCTTTGCCACCTTGAAAGCGTTACAACCTATGTAATATTCGGGGCCAAAGTTTGCGTCGAGATCGGTATAAGTCTGCATTGAATAGGTCATAAGCGCATTGCCCTTCACGAACAGCGTATCGTCAGCATTCGTGGAAAAAACATTTTGTATGCCGATACCTTTATATGCCTTTTGTATCTCGATCTCATAGCCAACGCCGCTGTCGGTGGTGATTATATACCCGTCACTGACCACATTGTCAAGCTCCTCTCCAAGCACATTGCTGAACGTGTCCGCCAAAGTCTTTGCCTTGTCCGCAGCAGACAAAAGTCCGCTGTCAGCATTTTCAGAAGTTGGTCTGTCGAGATAAAAAAGCTCCATATTATCGGCGTCAGCGTCTGCGGTATTTACGCCGTTTTCGCTTGCCTCCCAACAGCAATAAGGCTGTGCAAAGCGTGTTATTTTAAGTTTGTTATGTTCGTCCTGGAGCTGTGCCTGATCTTCCACAGTTTCGATCTTACCATCGATCTTGATATCCAAGGCACTTTGCAGCTCTTCCACTTTTGACGACAGCCAGTCCATATCATTTTCGGCATTGATATAAGCAAACTCCAAGTCATAAACACCGTCAGGTTTGCAAATGCTCACCGCCGATTTTTCGGGCAGCTTGAATTTTGTATACTCTTTTTCAAATGCAGCATCAAAGCTGTCATAAATATTCTCTGACGAAACATAAGCCTCGCCGCTGTCCACCTCAGCCGAATGCTTATTACTTCTGATATTGTCGGGAGTATTTTCACAAGCTGACAGCGCCACAGCCGCCAACATCACGGGCAATAATACTTTTGTTTTTCTGATATTTTTCATATGTCATTCCTTTCTTTTGGGTTATTGCTGCGAGGTAGTATAGAAATCAAGCTGTTAAATTGATCGTATAATTTAAGGCAATATCACATAAAAAGATAGTTAGTGATATTGCCTTAGCTTAAATTTTATTTACCGCTAACATATCCTGAAGCATGACTACCTACACCTGACGGAGCTGGATTGAGTGACATTGTGCACAAAATACGTTCACCTTTATCAATGTATGTCGCATTAGTGTGTTTCGTAGTATGGTTTCCTTTACTTGATATTTCTCCACTTGCAATATATGTACCTCCAACCGTTGTTCTATAGGAAACGGATGTAGCATTTGAGATATTGTCAATTCGGTAGTTGACCCTAACATAATCATCCTGAGCTGCATTTCCAGCAGTAATAACTTTTGACGTAACAGATCCAGTGTTGGAAATATAGAACGAGAAACTATCTGCCGCACTAGCCCCAATAGCCATAGAACTCATCATCATAACAGCAGCACCCATAGCTGCGATTCTCTTAACGATATTTTTCATAATATAGGTGTGATTTTCTTCAAGTTTTGTTGCAAATAAATTCAATTTCATCATATAACACAATTATTGCAACGGATAATTGTGCATAATGAATATTCACATCTTCATTGAACTCACCACATTTTTTGCAATAGACTTTTTTATCTATGCATACATTATTTTAACACATATAACACCAAAAGTCACTATATTCTGCATATTTCTCTCATATGCAGAAGATTTTTGTATAGCTGAATAAATATTGCGTTCTAAATTATTTCATTTTACATAAGTTAATTGTTAAATACTTGTTAACATCAACATGAAAGTTGAAATAGCCAGATTATAACGCTTATTGACATACAAGTCAATGAATGATATTATTAAGATATAACGATTTTAGCACAGGCGGTGAATTAATTTTGAAATTCTACGATTATCCGATAATCAGCAAAGAAAGCAGTCTTCCCGTCTTTTTGGTGAGCGTAGGGCTGAACGAATGGCAGTATCATGTTAAATGCGACAAAGGCGACAATTATGCCAAGGCTCTTTATTGTACAAAAGGCAGCGGCGTACTTATAATGAACGGAGAGAAACATATAATAAAACCGTACACTGCATTCTTTATCCCTGCCGGCTGTCCGCATGAGTATTATTCAACGGACGAATCCTGGGATACGCATTGGATAAAACCATCAGGAAAGTCCTGCCCTGATATGCTTAAAGCACTCGGCTTTGTCAAGCCAAAAATCTTCCCTCTCCCAAAAGAAGAAATTACATATCTTGACCACTGTTTCAGATGTATGCACGAGGCACTCCTGTCTGACAAGGTTGACGGAAATTTCAGAGCGTCGGGCTATCTGTACAGCTTTTTCATTGAATTGAGCCGTCTTGCGACGAAAGGAAAAGGCAGTGTACAAATCGCCCCTTCGGTGACAAAGGCAATCGCATATATTGACGAAAACTATATGAAACAGCCCGGTCTTGAATCCATAAGTAAAGCCGCAGGAGTTTCTTCGCAGCATTTGTGCAGATTATTCAGGCAGACCTTGAACTGCCGACCGATGGAATATATCACAAAACGCAAGATACAGGCGGATAAAATGCTTCTGACGGAAACGCAGAAAACTGTCGATCAGATAGCTGAAGAAACAGGTTTCTGTGACAGCAGTTATTTTTGCAAGATTTTCAAAAGGTTCGAGAGTATTACTTCGTCGCAGTTCAGAAGTATAGAACAGGCTCTATGAAATTCGTAAATTGACCGCTGACTCCGTATGAAAAACAAAAAGGCATCATGTCCGGATACATGATGCCTTTTTCCTATTGTAGCTTTGCATAAACCTGCCGGATACGATCAGTTATTCCTGCGTCTGGCTCTGTTCAGCAGCAGGAGCGATATCATAAGTATCAAGGGAAATGCGCAGCCTGCGAGCATACCTTTCTGCATATCATCGCCTGCACTCTGGGTGATATTTCCTACAATAGCAGGGCCGAGTGCTCCGCCAAGGTCACCAGCCATGGCGAGGAGTGCAAACATTGCAGTTCCGCCAGAGGGTATTTTTCCCGAACAGATGCTTATAGAACCGGGCCACATGATACCTACCGAGAATCCGCACATTATGCAGCCTAGAAGTCCGATTACAGGTATTCCCGACAGGGAGGCAGTGATGTAACAGATCAGACACAGCAGCGCCGAGCCTATCATGAATTTCATAAGATCGAGCTTTTCGCCGTACTTCCCGTAAAGTGTACGGCTAATGCCCATCGTCACCGCAAACATACACGGTCCTGCAATATCTCCGACTGACTTAGTCAGTCCGAGAGCAGATTCTGCAAATGCCGACGCCCACTGTGCCATTGAAAGCTCCGAAGCTCCCGCACAAACCATAAGCAGTATCGCAAGCCAGAACAGCGGTACTCTGAGCAGGTCACGGATACGCATTCCCTCGCCGTCCTCGACGGGGTGTGCAATGGGACATACTGAAAAATTGTAAACATTCACCAGCGGAATTATCGCCCAGATACAAGAGAGCCACTTCCAGTTTTCTATGCCGAAAACAGTAAAAAACAGTGTTGAAATGAGTATGACTCCGACCGAACCCCAGCAGTAGAATGAATGCAGCAGGCTCATTGCAGCTTCTTTGTGCTCAAACGGGCAGGCTTCAACTATCGGACTTACAAGCACCTCGGTCAGACCGCTTCCCATTGCATATATTACCGTGCTTATAATTATTCCTGAAAACGGATTGGGAAGCAGTTCTGGCAGAAAAGCAAGCCCGATAAGTCCCAACGCAGAAAACACCTGCGAACCGATAACGCATTTCCGATAGCCGATCTTGTCGGCGAAACGTGCACACAGCACATCTATGATAAGCTGAGTAACAAAAAATACCGACGAAATAAGGGCAATTTTTCCAAACGGAATACCATAGCCATTGTGAAATGTGAGAAATAGAAGCGGAGCGAAATTAGCCGCTATTGCCTGTGTGATGAATCCAAGATAGCAGGATATAAGTGTTTTTCTGTAATTTACAGCCATATTGACAAACTCCTTGACAAATGATATAATCAGATTATATAGTAAATATCGTAACATTTCAATACACAAAATCACATTTTTATTACACAATATCGTAAATCGGGTGAGAACATGGGAAATGAAATCAAAAAGGACAGGATCACAACGGACGAAACCTTACGTGAAACTGCAAGTCACGGCAGCGAAGAATATCCGTTCAGTTACTATTATGAGGACATCTGGGATTTCGATTTTCACTGTATCGACTGGCACTGGCACCCAGAGGTCGAATTTGTTTATGTACAGCATGGCAAGGCTGATTTTCTGGTGGGTGGAAACAGGTATGTTCTAAGCTCGGGCGATGGGATCTTTATAAATTCTCAGGTGATACACAGGTTTGAAGCAGAAGACAGCGCCATCATTCCGAACATTGTTTTTTCACCTGTTCTGCTTGCGCCGCAGGGCAGTCTGATATACAGCAGATACATCAGACCGATAATTGAATCAACTACCGAATGTGTGATTTTTTCCGCCGAAGAAACAGCGCACCACAGCATTATCGAAACAATGAGGTCGGTATTTGCTGTGCAGGGTTCTGGCACGGCTTCTGAAATGGAAACGGTAGAACTGCTGCTGAAACTATGGCGCCTGTTATATGAAAGCATACAGATAACAGACTGCGGCCCCGTGTCCGGGCATTCCGCACAGACGCAGGCGAAGCTTCAGATAATGATGCAGTATATTCATGATAATTACAGCGGTCAGATAACACTGGACGATATTGCAGGAACAGTTCTTATAAGCAAAAGCAGTGTTCTCAATATTTTCAGGACATACCTGCACACTTCGCCGATTAATTACGTTGTGGAATACAGACTGAAACGTGCGTCAAAACTGCTTGTTGATACCGAAAACAGCGTTTGCACCATAGCGCAGGAAACAGGATTTGAGAACATCGGCTATTTCTGCCGCAGATTCAAAAAGCTGTACGGCGTTACACCGATAAATTACAGAAAATACTATCGCAGTGCGGAGCGTAATTCAATGAGAAATACACATTCTGACACAAATGTCCTGTCGGGCTGATGAAATAGCTAAACTTGATAAAAAGACATCAGATTTAAGAGAGTATGACAAAATCTGCAAGCAGAGGAAAGAACACCTTAATAATACAACTCAGATTATTGATGAGATCTTGTCCGAAGGTTCCGGAACAATCTGCACCGCCAACGGTGGGCTGCCTCCGGCAGACCGAAGAAAGCTCTACTATGATCATATCTTTCTCGTTGCATAATTCTTGTTCGAATAAAATGGGTCAAGTGATATTGACAAAACCATATCGGCATAGGCTGTCAGACTTGCTGAGCCTATCAACGTAATACTTGCTACAATGGGGATTATTTTTTGAATCATTTCGAAAATCTCCTTTCATGTTTTAGTATTGGGTACAATACTATTATATATCATTACACTTGTTTTTACAAGCCGCAATGCGCACAAAGTTATCTGAAAAAATCCGGACAATTTTTATAAGATGAATTGACAAAAAACCTCTGAGAGAGTATAATTATAGTAATGTGTACAATATGAAAGGATTGATTTCTATGTACTATAACGAAAAGCGCAAAGCAATCACGGCAAAATATGTGAAAACACATCTTGATGACATCAAAATTCGTGTTCCAAAGGGACAGCGTGAAAAACTGAAAGCTATCGCTGCTGAAATGGGCATGAGCATGAATCAGATGTTCATTAAGGCTGTTGAGGAATATATTGAACGAAACTATAAGCCTGAAGAAGCAAATGAAACAGATTGACAAATCGGAATTTAACGCACATCTAAAAAACGAGAATTCATAGAAACGTAGCCATAAAATGGTGATGAAAGGACGTATAACTTATGAGTAAAAAAGTATTTGTTTTGGTACACGATTACTGGCATCATGATGATTCCATCAAGCCTATGATGGACTATCTGTTTAACGCAGATTATGAAGTAACATTCACAAAGAACCCAAATGATTATTT